>NZ_JBIARA010000011.1:0-267912 GCF_042889525.1 Micromonospora sp. NPDC002575
TTGTCGGGTCTGGGCGCGTCGGTGGAGGTGGCGGCGTGTGACGTGACGGAGGCCGAGGCGGTGCGTGCCCTGGTCGGGCGGCTCACCGCCGACGGTGGTCGGCTCGCGGGGGTGGTGCACACGGCCGGGGTGCTCGACGACGCGGTGGTCACCGGAATCGACGCCGACCGGCTGGCCCGGGTCCTCGCGCCGAAGGTCGACGCCGCGTGGCACCTGCACGAGGCCACCGCCGGCCTCGACCTGGACCTGTTCGTGCTGTTCTCCTCCATCGCCGGGGTCCTCGGCTCCCCGGGTCAGGGTGCGTATGCGGCGGGGAATGCGTTCCTGGATGGTCTTGCGGTGTTCCGGCGGGCGGCTGGTCTGCCGGCGGTGTCCCTGGCGTGGGGGATGTGGGACACCGGCGGGATGGCGGCGTCGGTCGGGGAGGTGGATCGGGCGCGGTCGGCGCGGGCTGGTCTGACGCCGATGAGCGCGGCCACCGGTCTGGAGCTGTTCGACGCCGCCCTCGCGGCGGACCGGCCTGCCCTGGTGCCGGCCATGCTCGACGTACCGGCCATGCGGGCCGCCCTCGGCGCGGGCGGCCCGGTCCCGGCGGTGCTGCGCGCCCTCGTCGGCACCGTGACCGCCCGGCGGCAGGCCGGCCAGGGCGGCAGCGACTGGGCCGACCAGCTCGCCGGCCTGGACCCCGACGAGGCCCGCGCCCAGATCGACGTGCTGGTCCGGGGCCTCGTCGCGCAGGTGCTGGGGCACGGTGGCGCGGAGGCGGTGCCGGCGGACCGGGCGTTCCGGGAGTTGGGCTTCGACTCGTTGACGGCGGTGGACCTGCGTAACCGGGTCAACGCGGCGACGGGGCTGCGGTTGGCGTCGACGCTGGTGTTCGACTACCCGACCCCCGCCGTGCTCGCCGAGCACCTTTACGAGCAGGTCTCCGGCCAGCTCACCGACCGCCGGGCGGCGGCCCGCGCCGTCACCGGCGTCGACGAGCCGATCGCGATCGTCGGCATGGCCTGCCGCTACCCGGGTGGGGTGGCCAGCCCCGACGACCTGTGGGCGCTCCTCGCTGCCGGTGGGGACGGGATCTCCGAGTTCCCCGCCGACCGGGGCTGGGACCTCGACACCCTGTTCGACCCCGACCCGGACCGCAGCGGAACCTCCTACACCCGGCACGGCGGCTTCCTCGCCGGGGCCGCCGACTTCGACCCGGCGTTCTTCGGGATCTCGCCGCGTGAGGCGATCGCGATGGATCCGCAGCAGCGGTTGCTGTTGGAGGCGTCTTGGGAGACGTTCGAGTCCGCCGGGGTCGACCCGGCGCGGGTGCGGGGCAGCCGCACCGGCGTCTTTGCCGGCGTCATGTACCACGACTACGCCTCCCGACTGGCCGACCTGCCGCCGGACACCGAGGGCTACGTGGGTACGGGCACGTCGGGCAGTGTGCTGTCGGGGCGGGTGGCGTACACGTTCGGCCTGGAGGGGCCGGCGGTGACCGTGGACACGGCCTGCTCGTCGTCCCTCGTCGCCCTGCACCTGGCGGCGCAGGCGCTGCGGTCGGGGGAGTGTGACCTGGCCCTCGCGGGTGGCGTGACCGTGATGGCGACGCCGGGGACGTTTGTCGAGTTCTCCCGGCAGCGCGGCCTGTCGCAGGATGGGCGGTGCAAGTCGTTCGCGGCGTCGGCGGACGGGACGGGCTGGTCCGAGGGGGTCGGCATGCTGCTCGTGGAGCGGCTGTCGGACGCCCGGCGTAACGGTCACCGGGTTCTTGCCGTGGTGCGGGGGACGGCGGTGAACCAGGACGGCGCGTCGAACGGGTTGACCGCGCCGAATGGTCCGTCGCAGCAGCGGGTGATCCGGCAGGCCCTGGCCAACGCCCGCCTGTCCCCGGCGGATGTGGACGTGGTTGAGGCGCACGGCACCGGGACCACCCTCGGCGACCCGATCGAGGCGCAGGCGCTGCTGGCCACCTATGGGCGGGACCGGTCGGTCGACCGGCCGCTGTTGTTGGGGTCGGTCAAGTCGAACATCGGGCACACGCAGGCGGCGGCCGGTGTGGCGGGTGTGATCAAGATGGTTCTCGCGATGCGGCACGGGGTGGTGCCGTCGACCCTGCACGTGGACGAGCCGTCGCCGCACGTCGACTGGGCTGCGGGGGCGGTTGCCCTGGCCACTCAGGCGATGCCGTGGCCGGTGGTGGGTCGGCCGCGTCGGGCGGCGGTGTCGTCGTTCGGGATCTCCGGGACGAATGCGCACGTGATCGTGGAGCAGCCTCCGGTGGAGGTTGTCGAGGGTGTGGTGGTGGAGCGGGTGACGCCGCCGGTGGTGCCGGTGCTGCTGTCGGCCCGTACCGAGGGTGCTCTTGCGGGGCAGGCGGGTCGGTGGGCCCGCTGGTTGACGGGTGGCGACTCGCTTGCCGCCGTCGACGTGGCGTGGTCGTCGGTGACGACCCGTCCGGCGTTGGAACAGCGGGCGGTGGTGGTCGCCGAGGGCCGGGACGATCTGCTGGCTGCCCTGCGGGCTCTGGCCACCGGTGAGCCGTCGGGTTCCGTGGTGGTCGGGGCTGCGGCGCCGCGGGGGCAGTTGGCCCTGCTGTTCTCGGGTCAGGGCGCGCAGCGTGCCGGGATGGGCCGGGAGCTGTACGAGGCGTTCCCGGTGTTCGCCGCCGCGTTGGACGAGGTGTGCGTGCACCTGGATCCGTTGCTGCCGCAGCCGCTGAAGTCGGTGCTGTTCGCAGATGCCGGCACCGCCGACGCCGACCTGTTGGACCAGACGGTGTTCACTCAGGCCGGGCTGTTCGCCGTCGAAGTGGCGCTGTTCCGTCTCGTGGAGTCGTTCGGGATCGTGCCGGACTTCGTGGGTGGGCATTCGATCGGTGAGATCACGGCCGCGCATGCAGCTGGGGTGTTGTCCCTGACGGACGCGTGCACCCTCGTCGGGGCGCGGGGCCGGCTGATGCAGTCCCTGCCCGCTGGCGGCGGGATGCTGGCGGTGGCCGCGCCGGAGGCCGAAGTGCTCGCCTCGCTGGACGGGCTGGCCTCGCTCGGTGGACGGGGCGACCGGGTCGGGGTCGCGGCGGTGAACGGACCGGCGGCCGTGGTCGTGTCGGGTGCCGCCGACGTCCTCGACGACCTGGAGCGGGAGTGGCAGGGGAAGGGTGTGCGCACCCGCCGGTTGGCGGTGAGTCACGCGTTCCACAGTCCGTTGATGGAGCCGATGCTCGCCGGGTTCCGGGCGGTCCTCGACGGGCTCGGCTTCGCCGCGCCGCTGCTGCCAGTGGTGTCGAACCTGACCGGGGCGCTCGCCGACGCCGACGAGATCCGCACGCCGGATTACTGGGTGCGGCACGTCCGCGAGGCGGTGCGGTTCGCCGACGGGGTCGCCGCGTTGCGGGCCGCCGGGGTGGGCACGTTCCTGGAGGTGGGGCCGCAGAGCGTCCTCACCGCCCTGGCCGCCGACGTGCTGGCCGGTGACGAGGGCGTGCTCGCCGTCGCCGCACAGCGCCGCGACCGGCCCGCCGTGCATGCGCTGCTCGCCGCGTTGGCCGAGCTGCACGTTCACGGGGTACCCGTGACATGGCAGCAGTGGTTCGCCGGCAGCGGCCCGGCGCGGGTCGACCTGCCGACGTACGCGTTCCAGCACCAGCGGTACTGGCCGAACGCCGGCCGGCCCCGGACCGGCGACGTGTCGGGGGCCGGGCTGGGCGACGCCGGGCACCCGCTGCTCGGCGCAGCCGTCGACCTGGCCGGCAACGACGAAGTGGTGCTCACCGGCCGGCTGTCCCTCGCCGCGTACCCGTGGCTGGCGGATCACGCGGTCTCCGGCGCGACGCTCGTGCCGGGCACGGCGCTCGTGGAGCTGGCCGTCCGGGCCGGCGACGAGGCGGGGCTGCCCCGGCTCCGGGAGCTGACCATGGCCGCGCCGATGGTCGTGCCCGACGCCGGGAGCGTGCGCATCCAGGTGCGCGTCGACGGCCCCGCCGACGCGCCGGAGCGGACGGTGACCATCTACTCCCGAGGCGACGGTGATGCCGGGTGGGTCCGGCACGCCGAGGGTGCGCTGGAGGGGGCGTCTGCTGAGGAGCCGGTGGTGGGGGTGTGGCCGCCGGTGGGTGTGTCGGAGGTGGATGTTTCGGGGTGGTATGCGGGTTTGGCGGGGCTTGGTCTGGTGTATGGGCCGGTGTTCCGTGGGTTGCGTCGGGTGTGGGCCGGTGGTGGTGAGGTGTTCGCCGAGGTGGCTCTGCCTGACGAGGTGGAGGGCGCGGCGGCGTTCGGGGTGCATCCGGCGTTGTTGGATGCGGCGTTGCATCCGATCGGGTTGTTGTTGGCCGACGAGGGGTCGGCTGGGGCGCGGGTGCCGTTCGTGTTCTCGGGTGTGCAGGTGCATGCGTCGGGTGCGCGGGTGTTGCGGGTGCGGTTGACCCGGGCTGGTTCCGGGGTTCGTCTTGTCGCGGTGGACGAGTCGGGTGCGCCGGTGGTGTCGGTGGATTCGCTGACGCTGCGGGAGTCGACCGGCGTCGGTGCCAGTGGTGCGGCCTCGCGGTCGTTGTTCGAGGTGGTGTGGCAGGCCGTCGAGGTCGCCCCGACCGCCGACCCCGCCGGCTGGGCGCTGCTCACCCCCGAGGACACCACCACGACCGGGTTCCTCCACGCGCCGGCGGGCGAGGGCCGCTTGGTGGCGTACGCCGACGTGGCGGCCCTGCTGGCGGCGGTGGCCGCAGGGTCCGACGCCCCGCGCGCCCTCGTGCTGCCGGCCGGTGCCGTCGACGCGGCCCCCGATGTGGTGCGGGCGGTGACGTCGGAGGTGTTGCGCGCGGTGCAGGCGTGGCTGGCCGCCGACGCGCTCGCCGACACGCGGCTGGTCGTCGTCACCCGGGGCGCGGTCGCGGCGCGTGCCGGTGACCGGGTGACCGACCTGGCCGGCGCGGCCGTGTGGGGCCTGCTCCGCTCGGCCCAGTCGGAGCACCCCGGCCGCATCGTCCTCGCGGACCTGGACGCCGACGGCGACGGCGCAACCGAACTGCCGGCCGTGCTGGCCGGTGCCCTCGACGATGCCGTCGTGGGTGGTCAGGTGGCGGTGCGTTCGGGTGGGGTGTGGGTGCCGCGTCTGGTGCGCGCGTCGGCGTCGGACACTCCGGTCGCTCTGGGCGATGGTGTGGTGCTGGTGACCGGTGGTACGGGTGCGTTGGGTGCTCTCGTGGCGGAGCATCTGGTGTCGGTGCACGGGGTGCGGTCGTTGGTGTTGGTGTCGCGTCGGGGCGCGGCTGCTGCCGGCATGGACGAGCTGACGGGGCGGTTGTCGGGTCTGGGCGCGTCGGTGGAGGTGGCGGCGTGTGACGTGACGGAGGCCGAGGCGGTGCGTGCCCTGGTCGGGCGGCTCACCGCCGACGGCGGTCGCCTGGCCGGGGTGGTGCACACGGCGGGTGTTCTCGACGACGGGCTCGTCGAGGGGCTCACCGGGGAGCGGCTGGCGGCGGTGCTCGCGCCGAAGGTGGACGCGGCGTGGCATCTGCACGAGGCGACGGCTGGTCTTGATCTGGATCTGTTCGTGGTGTTCTCGTCGATCGCGGGGGTGCTCGGCTCCCCGGGTCAGGGTGCGTATGCGGCGGGGAATGCGTTCCTGGATGGTCTTGCGGTGTTCCGGCGGGCGGCTGGGTTGCCGGCGGTGTCCCTGGCGTGGGGGATGTGGGACACCGGCGGGATGGCGGCGTCGGTCGGGGAGGTGGATCGGGCGCGGTCGGCGCGGGCTGGTCTGATGCCGATGAGCGCGGCCACCGGTCTGGAGTTGTTCGACGCCGCCCTCGCGGCCGGACGCCCCGCCCTGGTGCCGGCGACCATCGACGTGCCCGCCCTGCGGGCCGCCGCCTCCGGCGGGGCGGTGCCGCCCATGCTGCGCACCCTCGTCGGCGCGAGCGCCACCAGCCGCCGCCAGGCGGGGCAGGGCGGTGGCGGGGGGTGGGCCGACAGGCTCGCCGCCCTCACCGAGGACGAAGGCCGGGCGCAACTCGTGCTCCTGGTCCGGGGCCTCGTCGCGCAGGTGCTGGGGCACGGTGGCGCGGAGGCGGTGCCGGCGGACCGGGCGTTCCGGGAGTTGGGCTTCGACTCGTTGACGGCGGTGGACCTGCGTAACCGGGTCAACGCGGCGACGGGGCTGCGGCTCGGCTCGACGCTGGTGTTCGACTACCCGACCCCCGCCGTGCTCGCCGAGCACCTGTGGTCCGAGTTGGCCGGCGTACGACAGTCGGCGACCGACCTGGTCGCCAGCGCGACGAAGGACACCGACGAGCCGATCGCGATCGTCGGCATGGCCTGCCGCTACCCGGGCGGGGTGTCCAGCCCCGACGACCTGTGGGCGCTCCTCGCTGCCGGCGGGGACGGGATCTCCGAGTTCCCCGCCGACCGGGGCTGGGACCTCGACACCCTGTTCGACCCCGACCCGAACAACAGCGGCACCTCCTACACCCGCAACGGCGGCTTCCTCTACGACGCCGCGGAGTTCGACCCCGGGTTCTTCGGCATCTCGCCCCGCGAGGCCCTGGCGATGGATCCGCAGCAGCGGCTGCTGCTGGAGGCGTCGTGGGAGACGTTCGAGTCCGCCGGGGTCGACCCGCACCGGCTGCGCGGCAGCCGCACCGGCGTCTTCGCCGGTGTCATGTACCACGACTGGGCGACGCGCCTCATGGACCTGCCCGCCGAGGTCGAGGGCTACGTGGGTACGGGCACGTCGGGCAGTGTGCTGTCGGGGCGGGTGGCGTACACGTTCGGCCTGGAGGGGCCGGCGGTGACCGTGGACACGGCCTGCTCGTCGTCCCTCGTCGCCCTGCACCTGGCGGCGCAGGCGCTGCGGTCGGGGGAGTGTGACCTGGCCCTCGCGGGTGGCGTGACGGTGATGGCGACGCCGGGGACGTTTGTCGAGTTCTCCCGGCAGCGCGGCCTGTCGGAGGATGGGCGGTGCAAGTCGTTCGCCGCCGCCGCCGACGGGACGGGCTGGTCCGAGGGCGTCGGCATGCTCCTCGTGGAGCGGCTGTCGGACGCCCGCCGTAACGGGCACCGGGTTCTTGCCGTGGTGCGGGGGACGGCGGTGAACCAGGACGGCGCGTCGAACGGGTTGACCGCGCCGAACGGGCCGTCGCAGCAGCGGGTGATCCGGCAGGCCCTGGCCAACGCCCGCCTGACCCCGGCGGACGTGGACGCGGTCGAGGCGCACGGCACCGGCACCACCCTCGGTGACCCGATCGAGGCGCAGGCGCTGCTGGCCACCTATGGGCGGGACCGGTCGGTCGACCGGCCGCTGTTGTTGGGGTCGGTCAAGTCGAACATCGGGCACACCCAGGCGGCGGCCGGTGTGGCGGGTGTGATCAAGATGGTTCTCGCGATGCGGCACGGGGTGGTGCCGTCGACCCTGCACGTGGACGAGCCGTCGCCGCACGTCGACTGGGCTGCGGGGGCGGTTGCCCTGGCCACTCAGGCGACGCCGTGGCCGGTGGTGGATCGGCCGCGTCGGGCGGCGGTGTCGTCGTTCGGGATCTCCGGGACGAACGCGCACGTGATCATCGAGCAGCCTCCGGCGGAGGTCGTCGAGGGTGTCGTGGTGGAGCGGGCGACGCCGCCCGTGGTGCCGGTGCTGCTGTCGGCCCGTACCGAGGGTGCCCTCGCCGGGCAGGCGGGTCGGTGGGCCCGGTGGTTGGCCGACGACGAGTCCCTTGCCGCCGTCGACGTGGCGTGGTCGTCGGTGACGACCCGTCCCGCCCTGGAGCACCGGGCCGTTGCCATGGTCGCCGATCGGGACGGCCTGCTCGCCGCGCTGCGGGCGCTCGACGGCGGCGATCCCTCCGGAGCCATCGTCACCGGCACGGCGGCCGAACGCGGTCAGCTCGCGGTCCTCTTCTCCGGTCAGGGCGCGCAGCGTGCCGGCATGGGTCGGGAGTTGTACGCCGTGTTCCCGGTGTTCGCGTCGGCGTTGGACGAGGTGTGCGCCGAGCTGGATCCGCTGCTCCCGCAGCCGCTTAGGCCGGTGCTGTTCGCGGATGCGGGCACGCCCGAGGCGGCGTTGCTGGATCAGACGGTGTTCACGCAGGCGGGCCTGTTCGCGGTCGAGGTGGCGTTGTTCCGTCTGGTGGAGTCGTTCGGTGTGGTGCCGGACTTCGTGGGCGGGCACTCGGTCGGTGAGATCACCGCCGCGTACGTGGCGGGGGTGCTGTCCCTGGCCGACGCGTGTGCGTTGGTGGCGGCGCGGGGTCGCCTGATGCAGGCGTTGCCGGCCGGGGGCGGGATGCTCGCGGTCAACGCGCCCGAGGCAGAGGTGGCGGAGTCCACTGCCGGTCGGGCCGATGTCGGGATCGCGGCCGCCAACGGGCCCACGTCCGTCGTCGTCTCCGGTGCGGTGGAGGCGCTTGCCGAGGTCGAGCAGTTCTGGCAGGGCCGGGGCGTGCGCACGCGCCGGCTGACCGTCAGCCACGCGTTCCACAGTCCGTTGATGGAGCCGATGCTGGCCGAGTTCCGGGCCGTGCTCGACGGGCTGTCGTTTGCCGCGCCGCTGCTGCCGGTGGTGTCGAACCTGACCGGGGCGCTCGCCGACGCCGACGAGATCCGCACCCCGGATTACTGGGTGCGGCACGTCCGGGAGGCCGTCCGTTTCGCCGACGGGATCGCCGTGCTGCGTAAGGCGGGGGTGGGCGTGTTCCTGGAGGTGGGGCCGCAGAGCGTGTTGACGGCCCTGGCCGCCGAGGTGCTGGCCGGCGACGAGGGGGTGTTGACCGTCGCCGCGCAGCGTCGGGACCGGCCCGAGGTGACCGGGCTGCTTGCCGCCCTGGCGGAGTTGCACGTTGCCGGGGTGCCGGTGTCGTGGCGGCAGTGGTTCGCCGGGGCGAACCCGCGGCGGGTGGACCTGCCGACGTATGCGTTCCAGCACCAGCGGTTCTGGCCCGAAGCTCTGCCGCGCCCCCGGAGGGACACCGACGGCGGGGACGCCGAGTTCTGGGCCGCCGTCGAACGCGGCGACCTGACCGCCCTGGCCGCCCAACTCGGCGACGCCGCCGACCTGGACGCGCTCACCTCGGCCCTGCCCGCGCTGTCGCAGTGGCGGCAGGCGCGCACCCGCGACACCGCGCTCGACGGCTGGTCGTACCGCATCGGGTGGGAGCCCGTGCGGCCGGCCCCGGCGGTCGGGCTGACCGGCCGGTGGCTCGTCGCCACCGTCGGCGGCGGCACCGACGCGGGCGTCGCGAAGATCCTCACCGAGGCCGGCGCGGCCGTCGACACGCTGACCGTCCCGCCGTCCCTCGACCGGGCGGGGCTGGGCGAGCGGCTGCGCCGCACCGGCGTCGAGGGCTGGGCGGGCGTGCTGTGCGTGCTGCCCCGGCAGGACCAGCCGCTGCCGGACGCGCCGGGCGTGCCGGCCGGCGCGGCGACGCTGCTCGCGCTCACCCAGGCGCTGACCGACACGGGCCTGCCCGGCCGGGTGTGGGCGCTCAGCCGCGCCGCCCTGCCGGTGACGGCCGGCGAGCGGGCCGCCGACACGTGGGCGGCGCTCGCCTGGGGCCTCGGCCGCGCGGTCGCCCTGGAACAGCCCGACCGCTGGGGCGGGCTGGTCGACCTGCCCGCCCGCGCCGACCGCAGCACCCGCGCCGCGCTCGTCGCCGTGCTCGCCGACGGCACCCTGGACCAGGTGGCGATCCGCCGCAACGGCGTCTTCGGCCGGCGGTTGGTGCCGGCCGCTGCGCCGGTCGGGTCGGGGTGGCGTCCGTCGGGGACGGTGCTGGTGACCGGTGGCACGGGTGCGTTGGGTCGGCACACGGCCCGGTGGTTGCTGGCGAACGGGGCTGCCGAGGTGGTCCTCGCGTCCCGGCGGGGCCCGGACGCTCCCGGTGCCGTCGAGCTGGTCGAGGAGTTGGGCGGGGCGGTGCGGGTCGTCGCCTGCGACGTCACCGACGCCGCTGCCGTCGATGCCCTCGTCGCCGGCCTGCCCGCCCTCACCGCCGTCGTGCACACCGCAGGCGCGTCCGGCGGCACCGCCCCGGCGTACGAGGTGACCGCCGCCGACCTGTCGGCGACCCTCGCCGGGAAGGTGCTCGGGGCCCTGCACCTGGACGCCGCCTGCCGGGGCCGGGACCTCGACGCGTTCGTCGTGTTCTCCTCCGTCGCCGGCGTCTGGGGCGGCGGCGGCCAGGCCGGCTACGCGGCCGGCAACGCCCTGCTCGACGCCCTCGTCGCCGCCCGCCGGGCCGAGGGGCTGCCCGCCACCGCGCTCGCCTACGGCCCGTGGGCGGCCGACGGCATGGCCGCCGGGGAGACCGCCGAGGGCCTGCGCCGCCGCGGCTTCACCCCGCTCGACCCCGACGCCGCCGTGGCGGCGCTGGGCCGCTGGGTCAACGCCCCCGAGGCCGCGCCGGTCGTCGCCGACGTGGACTGGTCCCGGTTCGTCGCCGCGTTCACCGCGGCGCGGCCGAGCACCCTGTTCGACCGGGTCGCCCCGGCCCCCGCCGCCGAGGCGCAGCGGCCGGAGGCCGACGCCGCCACCAGCGGCCTGCGTGCCCGGCTCGCCGCGCTGCCGGCCACCGGCCAGGAGAACCTGCTGGTCGACCTGGTACGCGCCGAGGCGGCGGCGGTGCTCGGGCACGACTCCACCGACCAGGTGCCCGCCGGGCGGGCGTTCCGGGAACTCGGCTTCGACAGCCTCGCCGCCGTGCAACTGCGGGACCGGCTGGGCCGGACCACCGGGCTGACCCTGCCGTCGACCGTCGTCTTCGACCATCCGTCGGCGGCGGAGCTGGCCCGGTTCCTGCGTACCGAACTGGTTGCCGGCGCGGCCGACGCCGACCCGGCGGTCGGTCTGGTCGCGGCCCGGCCGGCGGCCGACGAGCCGATCGCCATCGTCTCGATGGCCTGCCGCTTCCCCGGCGGGGTGTCGTCGCCGCAGGAGTTGTGGGAGCTGCTGCTCGACGGCGGGGACGCGATCGGGCCGATGCCCACCGACCGGGGCTGGGACCTCGCCGCCCTGTTCGACTCCGACCCGGACCGGGTGGGCACCAGCTACGCCCGCAGCGGCGGTTTCCTCGACGGCGTGGCCGACTTCGACGCCGCGTTCTTCGGCATCAACCCCCGCGAGGCCCTGGCCATGGACCCGCAGCAGCGGCTGCTGCTGCACACCACCTGGGAGACGTTCGAGCGGGCCGGCATCGACCCGCACCGGGTACGCGGCTCCGCCACCGGCGTCTTCATGGGCACCAACGGGCAGGACTACGCGACGCTGCTGCTGGGCGCCCGCTCCGAGGTGGAGGGCTACCAGGCCACCGGCAACGGCGCGTCCGTGGTGTCCGGCCGGCTGGCGTACTCCTTCGGGCTGCACGGGCCGGCGGTCACCGTCGACACGGCGTGCTCGTCGTCGCTGGTCGCGCTGCACCTGGCCGCGCAGGCGCTGCGCTCCGGCGAGTGCGACCTGGCCCTCGCGGGCGGCGTGACCGTCATGTCGACGCCGGGGGCGTTCCTGGAGTTCTCCCGGCAGCGCGGCCTCGCCGCCGACGGGCGGGTCAAGGCGTTCGGCGCGGACGCCGACGGCACCGGCTGGGGCGAGGGCGTCGGCGTCCTGCTCCTGCAACGCCTCTCCGACGCCCGCCGCGACGGCCGGCGGATCCTGGCCGTGGTGGCCGGCAGCGCCGTCAACCAGGACGGCGCGTCCAACGGGCTCACCGCCCCGAACGGGCCCGCCCAGCAGCGGGTCATCCGGCAGGCCCTCGCCAACGCCGGGCTCACCCCGGCCGACGTCGACGCCATCGAGGCGCACGGCACCGGCACGACCCTCGGCGACCCGATCGAGGCGCAGGCGCTCACGGCCGCGTACGGGCCGGACCGGCCCGCCGACCGTCCCCTGTGGCTGGGCTCGGTGAAGTCGAACATCGGGCACACCCAGGCGGCGGCCGGCGCGGCCAGCCTGATCAAGATGGTGCTCGCCCTGCGACACGGCACGCTGCCGGCGACCCTGCACGCCGACGAGCCGTCCCCGCACGTGGACTGGGCGGCGTCCCCGCTGGCGCTGCTCACCGAGGCCCGCCCGTGGGACGCCGACGGCCGTCCCCGCCGGGCCGGGGTGTCGTCGTTCGGGATCTCCGGCACCAACGCCCACGTGATCCTCGAACAGGCACCGGCGGAGGAACCGGTCGGCCCCGCTGCGTCCGTCGACCCCGTCGAGTCCGCCGGCCTGGCCGAGCGGTCGGCGTCGGGCGGCGCGGCGCTGCCCTGGCCGGTCTCCGCCGCCACGGCGGCCGGGCTGCGGGAGCAGGCCGACCGGCTGGCCCGCCGGCTCGCCGGCCCGGCGGCCCCGTCCGGCTCCGACCCGGCAGTCGCGGGCGGCGGTACGGCCGACGTCGGCGCGGTCGGTGTCGATGCGGCCGACGCCGGGGCGGTGGCCTGGGCGCTGGCCGAGGGCCGGGCGCACCTGGCCCACCGGGCGACGGTCGTCGCCGCCGACCCGGAGACCCGGCTCGCGGCGCTGCGGGCCCTCGCCGCCGGCAGCACCCACCCCGCCCTCGTCGCGCCCGCCCCGGCGGCGACGGGCGGCACCGCCGTCCTGTTCTCTGGCCAAGGCGCGCAGCGTGCGGGAATGGGCCGGGAGTTGTACGCCGTGTTCCCGGTGTTCGCCTCGGCGTTGGACGAGGTGTGTGGTCACCTGGATCCGCTGCTGCCGCAGCCGTTGCGGCCGGTGTTGTTCGCGGACGCGGGTTCCGCCGAGGCCGGTCTGCTGGATCAGACGGTGTTCACGCAGGCGGGGTTGTTCGCGGTCGAGGTGGCGTTGTTCCGGCTCGTCGAGTCGTTCGGTGTGGTGCCGGACTTCGTCGGTGGCCATTCGGTCGGTGAGATCACCGCCGCGCACGTGGCGGGGGTGTTGTCGCTGGCGGATGCGTGCGCACTGGTTGCCGCGCGGGGTCGCCTGATGCAGGCGTTGCCGGCCGGCGGCGGGATGCTCGCGGTCAACGCGCCCGAGGCCGAGGTGGCCGGGTCGATCGCCGGTCGGGCCGACGTCGGGATCGCCGCCGTCAACGGGCCGACGTCGGTGGTCGTCTCCGGTGCCGTCGGGGCCCTCGACGAGATCGAGCGGGCCTGGCGGGAGCGGGGCGTACGGACGCGCCGGCTCACGGTCAGCCACGCGTTCCACAGTCCGCTGATGGAGCCGATGCTGGCCGAGTTCCGGGCGACCCTGGAGACGCTCAGCTTCGCCGCGCCGCTGCTGCCGGTGGTGTCGAACCTGACCGGGGCGCTCGCCGACGGCGACGACCTGCGCACCGCCGACTACTGGGTGCGGCACGTCCGCGAGGCCGTCCGCTACGCCGGCGGGATCGCCGCGCTGCGCGGGGCGGGCGTCGACACGTACCTCGAAATCGGCCCCGCCGCCGTGCTCACCGCGATGAACGCGGAGCTGCTGCCCGACGACGCCACCGCCGTGGCCGCCCTGCGGGCCGGCGTGCCGGAGCCGGCGGCGCTGCTCGCCGCCCTCGCCACCCGCTACGCGACCGGCCGGGACCTCGACTGGGCGGCGCTGCTCGCCCCGCTCGCCGGACCCCGGCCCGCCCCGCGCGACCTGCCGGAGCTGCCCACGTACGCGTTCCAGCCGCAGCGCTACTGGCCCACCCTCACCGCGTCGCCGGCCGGCGGGGCGGACCGGGCCGACGCCGCGTTCTGGCGGGCGGTCACCGACGGCGACCTGGACCGGCTCGGCATCGACACCAGCCAGCCCTTGCGGGACCTCCTGCCGGAGCTGGAGTCGTGGCGACGCCGCCAGCACGAGGACGACACGATCGCCGGCTGGCGCTATCGGGTCACCTGGCGGCCCCAGCGGCTTACCGCCGCCGACCCGGGCACCTGGCTGGTCGTCGCGCCGCCCCGGGAGGCCGCCGACGCGGTCGCCGACGCGTTGCGCGCCGGCGGGGCGGCCGTGCACCTGCTCACCGTGGACCCGTCGACCGTCGACCGGGACGGCCTCGCCGCCGACCTGGCGTTGGCCTGCGCCACGCACCAGCCGACGGGGCTGCTGTCCCTGCTTGCCCTCGACGAGGCCCCGCACCCCGGGCAGGACGCCCTGCCCGCCGGCCTCGCGGCGAACCTGCTGCTGTTGCAGGCGCACACCGGCCTTCCGGCCGAGGCACCGCTGCCGCTGTGGCTGGCCACCGCCGGTGCCGTCGCCACCGACGACGCGCCGGCCGCCCGGCCGTGGCAGGCCACCACCTGGGGCCTCGGCCTGGCCGCCGCCCTGGAACACCCCCGGCACGTCGGCGGCCTCGTCGACCTGCCCGGCACGGTCACCGCCGACCTCGCCGCCGGGCTGGTCGCCGCGCTCACCAACGCCGAGGGGGAGGACCAGCTCGCCGTCCGCGCCTCGGGCGCGTACGCGCGGCGGTTGGTCCGGGCCACCGACCCGGCCGACGGTACGGGCGGCGGCTGGACGCCGCACGGCACCGTCCTCGTCACCGGCGGGGCGGGCACCGTCGCCGGCCACGCCACGGCCTGGCTGGGCCGGCAGGGCGCGGCCGTGGTGCCGCTGGACCAGCCGGCCGGCGGGAAGCTCACCGACCGGATGGAACAGCTCGCCGCCGACGGGCGGCCGGTGACGGCGCTGCTGCACGTGCCCGCCGACACCGGCACCGTGCCGCTGGCGGAGCTGACCCTCGCCGGCCTCGCCGCCGACCTCGTCGCCACCGTCGGCGACATCCCCCGCTACGCCGACGAGTTGGAGGGCGCGGCGCTCGGCGCGCTGGTGCTCTGCTCCTCCACCTCCGGCGTGTGGGGCTCCGGCGGGCGGTCCGGCCAGGCGGCCGGCGACGCCCTGCTCCAGGTCCTCGCCGAGAACCGGCGGCGGGCCGGCCTGCCGGTGGCGTCGGTAGCGTTCGGCCCCTGGGCCGACGGCCTCGCCGACGCCGACCTCGACCAGCTCAGCCGGCGGGGCCTGCCCGGCATGGCCCCCGACCTGGCCACCGCCGCGCTGCGGCAGGCCGTCGCCGACGGCGCGCAGGTCGTGGTGGCCGACGTACGGTGGGACCGGTTCGTGCCGGCCATTGCCGCCGTGCGGGCCCGCCCGCTGTTCGGGGAGGTCCCCGAGGCCCGGGAGGCGCTGCGCGGCCTGCACAGCGCCGAACCGGCCGACGACGGGGCCGCCGACGCGCTGCGGGACCGGCTGCGCCCGCTCACCGACGCCGAACGCGACGCCGTGCTGGTCGAACTCGTGGCCGCCCAGGCGGCGGCGGTGCTCGGCCTGCCCGACGCCGGCGACCTCGGCCCGGGGCGGGCGTTCCGGGAGGTCGGCTTCGACTCGATGACCGCCGTGGAGCTGCGCAACCGGCTCCGGGCGGCCACCGGGGCGACCCTGCCGGCCAGCGTGGTCTTCGACTACCCGACGCCGCTGGCCCTGGCCCGGCACCTGCGTACGCTCGTGGTGGCGGACGGGGCGACGGCCACCGAGGGGCTGCTGTCGGAGCTGGAGAAGCTGGACGGGCTGTTCGCCGCCAGCGCCCCCGACCAGCTCACCCGGCAGAAGCTGCTGGTGCAGATGCAGGCGTTCCTGGCCCGCTGGGGCGACGACCGGCCTACGTCGGCGGACGCGTCTGTTGCGCCGACGCTCGACGGGGCCAGCGACGCGGAGCTGTTCGACTTCATCCACCGGGAGCTGGGCGGCCCGGACGGCGCCATGGGTGGGGTCTTCTGACCGATTCAACGGCCTGCTGAGCCGCCGTTGGCGGCCGGCGTGGAGGAAGGACGGACAGAGCCACGGCTGCCCCTTGCCGGGTGGGCTGGGGTCCCTCGGCCCGATCTGCCTGACCCGGTGGGCGAGCTGCTCTTGGTGGATTTCGGACATCTTGCCTACGGGGGACGGCAAGTGTCCAAGCCATAGGCATCATTCAGGCCGGCACGCCACTTCTTACGGTCCTGCCCGGATACTCGGAGATCTTGGAAGCGGAGGGCCCCTCCGAGGGCCGGAATCTTCCAAGATCTCACCCCGGTTCCCACTCGTCGTTGCTCGTGACGCTGGAGGAGGCGTCGATCGCCCGTAGGGACCACACGGTGCGGACTGACAGCGCAGACGGCGTGCGCCATGCTGGCTACAGCTTGTGATCGCCCGCCTACGCTGGCATCCTGGCGTGGCACTCCGGCAGGTGGATCCGTCCAGCGAGACGAAGTCGAGTCCCAGCGCCGGGTCAAGGGTGGCGGGGATCTTTGTGGGTTGCCCGAGGAGACTGCCAGATGGTTTCGAAGGGCGGCGATGGGATGGCTCCGAAGCCCGGTCGGTCGGATGGCCCCAACACTCTGCTCAGTGACGCCCGTCGCCGACTTCTCTCCCCGAGCGGTTCAGGCCGACGGATGTCCCGGCAGGAGGTGGCCGAGGCGGTCAACGCCTACCTGTGGGCGACCTACGGCACGAGAACCAGCCTGGATGCCAACCACGTCGGGAAGCTTGAACGAGGGGAACACCGTTGGCCGAAGCCCGCGACCCGCGAGGCATTCCGTGCGGTGTTGAAGGCGTCGCGCGACGCTGACCTAGGCTTCTACATCACCCGTGGCCAACGCCATGACGACCATGTCGGGCACTGGCCGCCACCGGGGCAGTCGCTGACCGCTGCTGATGATCATGGAAGCGAGTGGCTGACCGACAGGCAGATCACGGAGACTGGCGACATGAACCGCCGTGAGTTGCTACGCCTGCTGAGCCTGACAGGGGCGCTCCTGGCTGCGCCGGTCCCGGGTGGCCAGCTCGACTTGGCGCGCATCGAATCCTCTGGTGACGGGAACAAGCGACTAGACCCAGCCACCCTCGACGAGTACGAAGGCTTGAACCTCCAGTTGTGGACGACGTTCGTCGCGGCCGAGTCCAAGAAGGCTGTATCGCCGCTGGTCAACCGTCAGCTCACTACGCTCACGGCCAACCTGCGCCGCTCTCACACGACACTCGTGCACCGTCGGCTCTGCGGGATCACCGCCGACCTGCTCCAGCTCGCTGGTGAGGTCGCCTTCGACGCGAACGCGTACAGCGAGGCAGCCCACTGCTACGCCCTTGCAGCGGCAGCCGCCCGAGAAGCCGCTGCCTACGACCTCTGGGCGTGTGCGATGATCCGCCACGCCTTCATCAGTGTCTACGAGCGTGACTTCCGGCATGCCGCACCGATGCTTGAAGCTGCCGCTGGCCTGGCCGGCAAGGGCAACAGCGCACTGTCGACCAGGCACTGGGCACATACCGTGCGGGCGCAGGCCCTCGCGGGTCTCGGCGACCTCGACGGATGCCGGCGTGCGCTCGATCAGGCCGAAGAGGTCAACTGCCTACCTGGTCGGGTTCACAACGGCGGATGGTTGCGCTTCGACGGTTCCCGGCTGGCCGAGGAACGCGGAACCTGCTACGTCGAGTTGAGGCGCCCAGATCTGGCCGAGCCGGTGCTGTCCGGTGTCTTGTCGCAAAGCATCTCTGTGCGACGGCGCGGTACCGTTCTCACGGATCTCGCCTTGGTCGGAGCTCAGCGTGGCGACGTACACCAGATCGTGCTCTACGGCAGCGCCGCTCTTGACACTGCCCGGCAGAGCGGCTCGGGTGTGGTCGGCACCAAGTTGAATCGACTACAGCACCATTTGCAGCCGTTCCTTGCCGACACTCACGTGCAGCATCTCAACAGCCAGCTCAATGCCCTGGCGAGGGCAAGGGATTGACGAGTTCACAGGGAGGGCCAGCGTGCAGGTCGAAGAACCGGGGCGTGCGTTCCGCGAGGCGTGGATCGCCGGAGTTCGCAAGCACTATCCCGGTGAACCGAAGCCGGGCTATGTCGCGCCCTGGGAAGCCACGCCCGAATGGGAACGGGTAAGCGCCGCCGCGGTGTACGAGCAGGTTCACCAGTTCATCGAGGTGGCCGAGGGTGCAACCGCAAAGCTGACCCGTGAACAGAAGGGCCGCTTCGTCGCCCTGTGCTGGACTGCGCAGATATTCAGGCACTTTCCAAACCCGAAAGCCTCCTACGTGGCCGACTGGCCGGAGATGCCAGAGTGGCAGCAGGAGACGGACTCGGACATCTTCGAGCACATCGAACAGACACTCCTTCCGAGGCGCTGAACAGGGCTACGAGCCGCACAGCGCATGCGGCGCTTCATCCCATGCCCGCATCACCGTCCAGTCTCCCTCCGAGCCGACGCGAGACTGGCAGGCAGGGTGTTGGCACTGCGCCGGCCAGCTTGAATGCCTGTGTTGGCGAGCGGTGATACTCACGTCAGCGCGCGGCGCGTCCGGGGAACCCGGGCGCGCCGACGAGGCAGCAGCTCAGCATGCGTCAAACAAGGACCCCGGTCGAGCGCACGTAGACCGGCAAGTTTCCCCCTAACTCTCCCCGCAGGTCGGTGTTCCCGGGGCTATGCGCGGGCCGCGATCGTGGAAGCACCACAGCGTGTCTACGGCTCGGTCTGGGGCCACGCGGCGACAGGTTTTGCGGCGGACTCCAGCTCTCCGAGGTGAGGGAGGGGCGACATGGATGCCGCGAGCGCGACATTGATCGCTACGGAGCCGTAGGGGACACCGTGCCGCAGCGGCCGGAGGCAGCTCGTCCCCACGGACGGCTCACCGGCCGGATCTGTTCGCGGCTGGCCTATGCCACCGCTCGTGCTCAGCGGTCATCTGCAACCCCCTCGGGTCGTATCCCCGAGTAATCACTCCCCAGAGCCGGGCCGCTCCAGCGGCCGGGCAGGACAGCGCTGCCGACAGCCCAGGACGGAGGCACATGGAACCCAGCACGGAAGCGATCGGGGAGGGTCCCTTCATCGAGGACGGCACCCGCGAGGGTGACGCGGTCTACCGGTCCCGCCGGGGCCTGCTCACCCCCGCCGACGTCCGGTGGCAGGAGTTCCCGCTGACCCGGTTCGGTCGGCGCGGCTTCGACCCGGAGGCGGTCCGCAGGTTCCTGCGCCGGTTGGAGGCCGACCTCGACGCCCTCTACCGGCAGCTCGTCGCCGCCCAGGACGAGGCCCGCCGCCACCGGGAGGCCGCAGCGGAACTCCGCGCCGAGCGCTGGCGGCCCGACCCCTCGGCGCGGCGGCCCCGAAACGAGTACCGACGCCCGCCCCTGTGGCCGCCCTACTCGCCCCGCCGGCAGGGCTGCCACCGTCGGCCGGGAGAGGGGCCGGGCGATGGCTGACTACCCGGCGCTGCACGGCCCGTCGCGGCCGGACTGGAACTGCCTGGTCTGCGGCGACCCGTGGCCGTGCCTGACCCGTAAGCGCCAGCTCAAGGAGCTGTGCCGGTGCAACATCCGGACCCTCGTCCGCTACCTGACCTCGTACCTGCCGGACGCCCACGCGGAGATCGCCGGCATGAGCAGCGCCGACATTACCGACCGCATCGTCGGCTGGTGCGCCAGGCCGTTGGAGATGTGGGCGGTCGAGGAGGCCACCCGGGCCGTACCCGATCTGGGGTGGCGTCGTGACCAGCCGTGAGCCGCCGATCGGACGCCGGGTCGCCCGGCTGCGGGTCCGGCGGCGGATGACGCAGCAGATGCTCGCCGACCGGCTCGGCAAGTCGAAGAGCTGGGTCGACAAGGTCGAGCGGGGGGTCCGCGCCCTCGACCGGTACACCGTCATCCAGGACCTCGCCGCCGTGCTGCGCGTCGACCCGGTGGCGCTGCTCGGCCGCGACGCCCTCCCGTCGCAGGCCGCCCGCGCCGCCGCGCAGGGCGTCGACGGGGTGCGCGCCGCCCTCGACCGCTACGACGTCGCCCTGACCGGGCCGCAGGCGCAGCGGGCGGCACCGCCGGTCGGCGAGCTGGACCAGCGGGTACGGCACGCCTGGCTGACCTACCAGCACGCCGACTATCCCCAACTGCTGCGGGTGCTGCCGGAGCTGCTCGGCGACACCCAGCACGCCCACTCCACTCAAGGGGACGGGGCTGCGGAGCTGCTGATGCAGGCGTACCGGATCACGTCGGCGGTGCTGGTGAAGCTCGGCGTGGGCGACCTCGGCTGGCTGGCCGCCGACCGGGCGGTGTCCGTGGCCGCCGGCGACCCGCTGCTGGTCGCGGCGGCAGCCGTGCCGCTGGGGCAGGCGCTGCGCGCCCTCGGCCGCCCCCGCCCGGCCCTGGCCGTCACGATCGCCGCCGCGCACCGCCTCGCCCCCGAGATGCGGCGCGCCGGCCCGCCCCCGGACCTGGCGCTGCACGGAACGCTGCTGGTCCAGGCCGCCCTGGCCGCCGCCGGAGCCGGCGACGAACGCGGCGCAGCGGAACTGGTCGACCAGGCGGCCCGGATCGCCGACGAGACAGGCGAGAGCGGCGAGGCCGGCGAGGAGCACGACCGGCACTGGACCGGGTTCGGCCCCACGGCGGTGCGGATGGCCCGGGTCGCCGCCGCCGTCGAGCTGGGCAACGGCGGCGAGGCGGTGCTCCTGCACGAACGGGTCGTCGGCGCGGAGCACTGGCGGCGGCTGCCCGCCGAGCACCGGGCGGCGTACCTGCTCGACGCCGGCCGCGCACACCTCGGGGCCGGCGACCCGCTCGCCGCCGGGCGCGCCCTGGTCGACGCGGACCGGGCCGCACCGGCCGAGGTCCGGTTACGGCCGGTGGCCCGTACGCTGCTCACCGACCTGACGCGCCGTGGACCGCTCCCGGCGGGCGTGGCCCGGCTCGCCGCGGCCCTCGGGGTCGGGTGACGGGCCGGGCAGCCCGTGCCCGGAGCGTCGGGCGGGTCACTCGTGCCCGACCACCGCGTGGGGGACGTACGGCTCCGCCAGCCTCCGCAGGTCGTCGTCGGAGAGCGTCACGTCGAGGGAGGCCACCGCCTCGTCGAGGTGCTTGACGGAGGTGACCCCGACCACGGGGGCGGTCACCGCCGGCTGCCGCCGCAGCCACGCCAGGGCCACCTGCGCCCGGGTCACACAGAGCTCGCGGGCGATCTCACCGACCCGCTCCACCACCCGGCGGTCGGCGTCCTCCGTGGCGGCGTAGAGGCTGCGGCCGAAGCCGTCCTGCCGGGCGCGGGTGGTCTCCACCGTCCACTCCCGGGCGAGCTTGCCCCGCGCCAGCGGGCTCCACGGCAGCACCCCGATGCCCTGGTCCGCGCAGAGCGGCAGCATCTCCCGCTCCTCCTCGCGGTACATGAGGTTGTAGTAGTTCTGCATGCTGACGAAGGGCGTCCAGCCGTGTAGCCGCGCGGTGTGCAGCGCCTTGCCGAACTGCCACGCGAACATGGACGACGCGCCGAGGTAGCGGACCTTCCCCGCCTTGACCACGTCGTGCAGGGCCTCCAGCGTCTCCTCGATCGGCGTGTGGGGGTCCCAGCGGTGGACCTGGTAGAGGTCGACGTGGTCGAGGCCCAGCCGGCGCAGACTGTTGTCGACCTCGGTGAGGATGGCCTTGCGGGACAGACCGGATCCGTTGGGCCCCGGCCTCATGGGCAGGAAGACCTTGGTCGCCACGACCACCTCGTCCCGGCGGGCGAACTGCCGCAGCAGCGAGCCCAGGATCTCCTCGCTGCTGCCGTCGGAGTAGGCGTTCGCCGTGTCGAAGAAGTTGATGCCGTGGTCCAGGGCGCGCCGGACGATCTCGCGGCTGCCGTCCTCGTCGAGGGTCCACGGGTCGGCGCCCCTGGACGGATCGCCGAAGCTCATGCCGCCGAGGCAGAGCGGCGACACGTCCAGGCCGGTCGCGCCCAGCTTGACGTACTCCATTCTCATCCCTTCCGGTCGCGGCCGGTGGCGGAGGGAGGAGGCGCGGGCGTCGGCCCCCCGCCCTCCGGCCGGCGGAGGCGGACCTGCGTGAGGTCGGGCACGACGAGCCCGGCGGGGAGCCGGTCGGCCGGGTAGGTCGTGGCCAGCGCGATGGTGCGCATGCCGGCCGCCTGCCCGGCTGCCAGGCCAACCGGCGTGTCCTCCACGACCACGCAGTCCGCGGGGGACACCCCCAGCCGGGCCGCGGCGGACAGGTAGCCGTGCGGCGACGGCTTGCCGGCCACCGGGTCGTCGGCGGTGACGGTCACGGCCGGCAGGGGCAGGCCGGCGTAACTCATCCTGATCCGCATGAGGCGACTCCACGCCGAGGTGACCACCGCCCACCTCCCCGCCGGCAGGGCGGAGAGCAGCGCGGACGCCCCCGGCACTTCGACGATGCCGTCCGTGCAGCCCTCCTCCAGGCGGGTCAGGTGGTCGAGTTCCCGCTCGGTGTCCAGCTCCGGCGCGACGATGCGCACCGTCTCCGCCTGTGGACGGCCGTGGGCGACCGCCAGCAGCGCGTCGGCGTCGATGTCGTGCCCGGCGCACCAGGTGCGCCACTTCCACTCGACGCAGGCGTGGGAGTCGACCAGCGTGCCGTCCATGTCGAACAGGACGGCGGCGCACCGCAGGCGCACCGGGTCGTCGCCGCCCACGTCGAGAATCAAGTCGGGTGCCTTCACCGGTCCGCCGTCACCACCCGCTGGCCCTTGCCGCGGGCGTCGACGAGCTCGGGGTACGCCCGCCAGGGCTGCGCGTACACGTTGCCGGCGCGGTCCCGGCCCCGGGCGAGGAAGATCTGGTGCTTGCGGCCGACCCCCTCGTGGTTGAAGCGCACGGCCGTGCTCATGTAGCGCATGGTGAAGCCGCAGCGGCGGATCGTGCTGCGGTTGACCGCGCTGCTGTGCAGCAGGCCGCCCGAGTGGATGCTGAACTGGTTGGGACGCAGCGGGATCGGCACGGCCCGTTCCGTGTCGACCGGCATCTTCGACACGTCCAGCTCCCAGGTGAACACGCTCTCCTCGGAGCGCACCTCGCGGTACGGCCCGTCCGCCCGCTGCCGGTGGCTGCCCGGGATCACCACCATGTTGCCGTTCTCGGCGGTGGACGGGTCGATCGCCAGCCAGATGGTGATGGCCTGCTCCGGCGGGTCGATCGTCTCCCGCCAGAACCACGCGTCCGTGTGCCAGGGCACGCCCTTGCCGTCGCCCGCCGGCTTGCAGAAGAAGTGGGCCGAGAAGAGCGCGATGTCCGGCCCCAGGATGCTCTCGGCGACGTCCAGCACGTCGGGGTCGAGGAGCCAGCGGAACAGCTCCGGGTCGGTGAAGTGGGGGACGTCCATGTCCTCCGGGCGTTCGTCCGCCGGCAGGGCCGCGAGCTTGCGCTCGAAGTGCTCGCGGAGGCCGGCGAAGGCGGCGGGCTTCAGCAGGTCGTCTCCGACGACGTATCCGTTCGACCTGAAGAACTCCACCTGATCGGGGTCGAGCCGCCCGTTTCCGGTGTCTCGCACGGGGTCACCGCCTTTCACAGTTCGTCGATCATGGTCGCGGTCGAGATGACCTCCCCGTCGGGAAGGAACTCGGCCCTTACCTTGTCGTGCGCCCGCTTGCCGAGGATCTGCGTGTCCACCTCCCGTCCGACCGCTCGGCTCAGGACCCGGCCGAAGGCCGCCAGGTCCGTCGGGTCGTCCACCAGCAGCCCGTCGAGCTGGTCGGTGATCTGCGTCCGGATGCCGCCGACCGCGCTCGCCACCACCACGCGTGACTTCCACATCGCCTCGGTGACCGTCAGGCCGAACCCCTCGGCGAGGCTCTTCTGCACCACCACGTCGGACGCGCGCTGGATCGCGTTGACCAGCAGGGCGTTCTCGGTCAGGTCCGCCATCGGCAGGCAGACCAGCGCCACCCGTCGGCGCTGGCGCGGCGGCAGCGCCCGCCACGCCTCGACGCAGCGGTCGTACCAGACCTGCTGTTCGATGTCGTCGGGGATGGCGGTGGTGTCGGGCCCGACGAGCGCGAGGTAACCGTCGTCCATGTGGGAGGTGACGCCGGCCAGGACCCCGTGCATGTCCTTGAGGCGGTCCCACCGGGAGACCTGGGTGACGAGGGGCTGCCCGGGCCGGGGGCGCTCCTGCGCGATCACCTGGGGCGGTCGCCGGACGCCGACCTCGCCGACCGGCGTACGCAGCGTCGCCGGGCCGGGCGCCTCGTGCTCCGGATGCAGACCGCAGCGGGCCAGGCAGTGCTCCACGGTGGCGGCGTCGAGCTCGCAGTTCTTCGCGGTGAACGGCGACGTGAACAGCGGCCGGATCCGGACCCGACGCCCCGCGAACCGGTCGGGCACGAGCGTGTCCGCGCAGAAGATCAGCTCGCGTACGCCGGTCAGCAGCGGCGCGAGGAAGTCCCAGGCCGCCTCGGACGCCTCGGTCGGCGTGTCGACGCCGACGTAGCACCGCCAGTAGACCGCGCCGACCCGGTCCAGCAGCGGTTCGGCCAGGCCGGCCGCCTGGTGGTCGTGCAGGATCACGATGTCGCCGGGCCGGACCCGGGACAGCAGGTCGTCCCGGGCCGAGGCCAGCGTCCGCAGGTAGAGCCCCCGCTCGGCCGGCCCGAGGGGGCCGCCGTCACCCGGGCTGCCGTAGAGGGCCACCCCGAGCCGCTTGGTGATCGTGAAGAAGTCGGCGTCGCCGTTGATCACCGCCCAGGTCGCCGACACGCCGAGGTCCCGGTAGAGGGGAAGCGTCATCTGGAGGGTCTCGGCGACGCCCCCGCCGGCCCCGGTGGAGTTCACGTGCCAGAGGGTGCCGCCGGCCAGCCGGTCCCGGATCCGGGCAGCCGCCTGCCGCAGGCCGCCGGCGCGGTCCGGGCCGAGCAGCGCCTCCAGTCGCGGGAGCACCGGTCGGGGGTCTGGCTGTTGAATGCTGAGCACCTGCCGCCTCCGTTCTGCCGACTTTCGGGGTTTGTGCGGGTCATGGGGTGGTCAGCGCCTGCCCGACCAACCAGGGGAAGAACATCGCGCCGAGGCTCGCGGCGCACAGGCAGACGCCGCTGACCATGCCGGTCATCTCCACCCGGCGGGCGAGCATCGCGAAGGCCGACGGGAAGATCGACGACATGCCGAGGCCGACGACGACCACGCCGGCGGTCACGACCGCCACCGACGAGGCGTTGTTGACGATGACCGCGACGGCCAGCGCGCACACCGCCGTGCTCGACGCCACGATCACCGCGGGATGGAGCCGCTGGGCGAACGGCACCCACAGCAGCCGCCCGACCGTGACGGCGATCCAGAACAGCGAGGTGAAGTACGCGGCGGTGGCGGCGTCGTCGGTCAGCCCCCGGAGCAGGACGAACGAGGGAAGCCAACCCGAGATGCTGATCTCCGCGCCGACGTAGAGGAACAGCAGGACCGCCACGCCGCCGATCATCAGGTGGTGCCGGCCGCCGCCCTTGCCGCGCTGCTCGGACTCCGGGCGGGGCGCGCGGGTCCGCAGGACCCACAGCGTCAACGCGACCGCGCACCCGCAGACCAGCCAGTAGGCGAGGCGGACGTCGCCGGTCCAGGTGATCGACAGGCCGATCATCAGCGGCATGACCAGCGACCCCGCGCCGAGGAAGAAGTCGGCCGCGTTGATGAACGGGCCCACCTTCGCCCGCCGCACCCACAGCAGGAGCGTGTTGACCGTGACGAAGACGAACGTCTTCGCCAGCCCCAGCGCCCAGAACAGGACCGCGAGCGCGACGGGCCACCGCAGCAGCGGGATCGCGGCGAGGACCACCGCGACGGCGACCAGCCCCACCGCCACCTGCACGTGCGTCCCGATCCGGTTGAGCAGCCGCCCGGCGATGAGGGAGCCGCACACCGAGCCGAAGGCGTCGGCGGTGAACAGGATGGCCAGCGTGCGCAGGGGAGACCCGGTCATGGCCAGGAAGGTCTGCATCGACGGGCCGAGGACCGCCGAGAGCAGGCCGACCAGCCCGTAACCCAGGAAGTAGGTGACGGTCAGCCGGGTGCTGTCCGGGGCCTGCGCGATCCGTGGCTGCGTAACGATCACCGGGGTCGCCTCCTCGTCGCTCGGCGTGCGCGCCTGTCGCTCACGGCAGCCGGCTCAGGATGAGGCGACTCCGGAGGGGAGACGGGCGAGGCGCTCCGCCACGCGTTGCTTCAACAGGCCGACCAGGATGTGATTGAGTGACAGCATAGCGTCCTCAAAGTGAAAGTTGTTGTCATTGCTGCCGGTCTGTCCGGGGAAGCGCGACGACCCGGGCACGACGATGCAGACGTCGGCGAGGGCGCGGCACCGGCCCCCGTCGCCCTTCGTCATGGCGAACGTCCGGGCGCCCGCCTGCCCGGCGACCTCCAGCGCGCGCACCACGTTCGGCGAGTTCCCGCTGCCGGAATAGGCCATCACCAGGTCGTCGCCGGTCACCACCGGCTCCAGCGACGCCACGTACATCTCGTCCGCGCCCAGGTCGTTGACCAGGCCGGTCAGCTCCGCCGGTGAGCCGCACAGGTTCACGAACGACAGTCGCCTGACCGACGGCGGCAGGGGACGGGACTTGTCCTCCGAGACGAAGGGGTGATGCTTGAAGTCGCAGTAGGCATGGTCGAGGGTCCCCGAGTTGCCGCCGTTGGCCATGGCGTAGACGGTGCCGCCGGCCTCGTAGGTGTCGAACAGCATCTCCGCCACCGCGGCCACCGAGTCGACGGGAAACTGCTCGCAGATCGCGATCTTCTCGGCGAGGTAGAGCCCCACCAGGTCGCTGACGCTCACCGGGCCCGCCCCAGGTGCTCCGCGTCGATCCGGCCGTTCCCGCGGTTCGTGTCGTCGGCCCACCTGATCACGTCGTCCAGTTCGGTCGTCGAGACCTCGACGGAGGTGTAGTCGGTGTCCGCGATGACCCGGTGCAGGATGTTGGCGTCCGACGTCCAACTCGAACCCGGGCCGTGCCCGGCCCGGGGGATGGCCGCGGCGTCGACCACCGCCCCCGGGTCCGCCGGCGCGGGCGTCCCGTTGAGCACGATCGCCTCGCCGGTGACGACGTAGTTCGTCTCCACCTTGCGCTGGTGCGACTGCAACGACGACTGGTGGCCCGCCGTCATGTGGATCTGCTTCAGCGCGTACGTCGCGCCGGGCAGGTTGTTGGTGTACCAGACCTCGTGCCCCCAGGGCTTCTCCACCAGGTAGTCGTCGACGTCCAGGCAGCCGGTGACCGGCGTGGCCCCGGCCCCGGTGACCGGGTCCCCGCGGTCCGAGCCGGCCTCGACGACGATCGCCTGCGCCGCGCCGACCTGCGTGAACCGGTACACCGCCCCGGGCGGCGCGTGCCATCCCCGCAGCGCGCCGTACTCGCGCGGCGACCCGTCGCCGGAGCGCTGCTCGACCCGCACCTGGCCGGCGACCACCACGAAGCTGCGGTGGTCGTGGGGATGCGACCGGAAGCCCACCGCCTCGCCGACGCCGAGGCGGTGCTCCACGAACACGTACGGTCGTTCGGCCAGCCCGTCCACCAGGTCCCGGCTGTGCCGTACCCGCTGTTCCAAGACGTTCCTCCTCATCGCGGGGCCGTCGCCAGCTCGGCGTCGGCGAAGCTCGTCAGGTGGTGCACCACTCCGTCGCAGTCCAGTCGGTAGCGGGCGTAGAGGTCGCGGGGGTCGCCCGCCTGGCCGTAGTCGGGGACGCCCCAGGCGCGGAACGCGACCCGGTGGCCGCGGTCGAGGACGATCCGGGCGATCTCGTCGGCGAGCCCGCCCCGGACGTAGTGGTCCTCGATGACGAACACCCGCCGGTGCGCGTCGACGATGTCGCCCAGCGCCGCAGTGTCGACCGGCAGCGAGGAGACGTTCACGACGGTCGGTGCGATGCCGCGCGCGGCGAGGGCGTCCAGCGCGTCCAGGACCACGCCCACCGTGCCGCCCATGGAGAAGACCACGACGTCGGCTCCCGCGCGCAGGACGTCCGGCGCGCCGGGGACGAACCGGTGCTGCGGGTCGTGCACCTCGCGCTGCGGCTGGCGGCAGAGCCGCAGGTAGGTGGGCCGGCGGTGCCCGACGACGTACCGCATCATCTCCCGTGTCTCCACGCCGTCGACCGGGTGCAGGATCTCGACGTTGGGCAGGGTCCGCATCAGCGCGACGTCCCGCAGACCCATCTGGGTGGGCCCGTCCTTGCCGATGGCCAGGCCGGCGTGGGTGCCGACCAGCACGACCCCGGCGTCGTTGAGCCCCACCGACTGGAATATCTCCAGGTACTTCCCGGTCAGGAAGTGCCCGAAGCTCGCGACGAACGGCCGGAAGCCCTCCTGCGCCAGGCCGGCCGCGACGCCCACCGCGTTGGCCTCGGCGATGCCGACCTCGAAGAACCGGTCCGGGAACCGCGCCCGGAAGGCGGCCGTCTTGGTCGCCGAGGCCAGGTCGCAGTTCACCACCACGATGTCCTCGTGCTCGGCCGCCAGGTCGGCCAGGGACTCGCCGAACCAGTCACGGGTGGCTTTCATCGCCCCTCCCCTCCAGGTACCGCATCGCCGACTCGTACTCCTGCTTGGTCAGGGTCGCGCTGTGTGATCCGTTGAGCGCGATCCTTCCGGGCCCGAGGTGTCCCTTGCGGGTGCGCGCGATGACCACGGAGGGCTGCGCCTGGTTGTCGCGGGCGTTGGCCAGGGCGTCCATCAGCGACAGGTGGGAGTGGCCGTTGACCTCCTGGACGTGCCACTGGAAGGCGCGGAACCGTTCGGCCAGCGCGGCCAGCGGCATGACCTCGGACAGCAGCCCGTCGTTCTGGCCGCCGTTGTGGTCGATGACCAGCACGACGTTGGCGATGCGATGCGCGCCGGCCGCGGTCACCGCCTCCCAGATCTGGCCCTCCTGCAACTCCCCGTCGCCGGCCAGGCAGTAGACGAAGTCGCCCCGGCCCCGCAGCCGCTTGGCCTGGGCCCGCCCGACGGCCACGGAGAGGCCCTGCCCGAGCGCGCCGGTGCTGAGGTCCACGAGGTCCAGCCGGGTGCGGTCGGGGTGCCCCTGCAACCGGCTGTCGATCTGGCGCAGGGTGCCGACCTCCTCGGGCCCCAGGTCGCCGCCGACCACGAGCGAGGCGTACCAGGCCGGGGCGGCGTGGCCCTTGGAGAGGATGAAGACGTCGCTTTCGTGGCGGGGCCGCGTCGCGGACCAGTTCATCTGGTCGAATCGCAGGACGCTGATGATGTCGACGCAGGACAGCGAGGAACCGACGTGTCCCGATCCGGCGCGGTAGATCATTTCCAGCACCGTCGCGCGGCTGCGGTCGGCCATTCTTCCCGTCCAGGCCAGCCGCATCGGCAGGGGCGACTCCCGCCGGTGGGAAAGCCGGTCGTCCGGCGGCGGCACAGGTGTGGCATAGCTGATGCTGGGCTGCATGCGTGCGCCTTCCTGTCAGGATCCAGCCCGATGGATGCGGGCGGGTTGATACGCGTGGCGGAGGTGGCCGCCGAGGTGGATCAACAAGGCGAGGTTCGGGCATCGCGCAGGACCGCGCCGAGCGGCGCAGGCCGAACACACGTGGGGGTCGCGGGCGTCGCCGCGGGCGCCGGCGCTCAGGGACTTCGGGCGGGCAGGTCGCTCAGGTAACCAGGTAACCAGGTGGCTCAGGTGGACAGGTGCGGCTCGTCGCCGGTCGGATGTTCCGGCCGCGCCCGGCGAACGCGCTCGGTGGGACGCGGGGGCCTTCCGCCCGGCAGTCGGGAGCACCGTGCATCGGTACGCCCGCCGGCAGCGTGCCGCCCGGTCGACATCGCCAACGATTTCCTCCCATTCGAGGTAATGCTGTCGCCTCCAGCCACATTGCTGGGCTGCCGCGAATCCGTCAAGGGCGGATTCATTCGACGCACCTGTCCCGAGATGTGCCGAGCCGACGGCGAAATGCGCCGCCACCTCGGCGGTCGGGGTGGACCGGGGTGGGCGGGGCAGTACCCGAGAACGCCATTTCTCGGTTTAAACGTGACGTGGGTCACAGTATTCTTTCATATTGTGAAAGTCTCTTCGGGTGGTCTTTCGGCCTGTATTCGCAATGCCTGAAGGTGGGAATTGCGCGCCGGCCGTCCGTGAGCCTCGCGTCCCGGCCCCGACGCCGGTCCCGGCGATCCCCGCCCCCGGGAAATGCCGCGCCGGACGGCCGGCGGTGGGCTCCGGAGCGCCCGGCGCGGCGGTGCGAGGGGCGTCGGAGCCCGGCGCAATCGGAAAAGGACAAGGGCGGCCTCACCAATTCTCCCAAGGCCGGCCGCCCATTGTTCGAGATCGGGGGGATCGGCGCGATCGGAGGGCCCGCGCGCCCGGCCGCCGCCCGGGCCGTGTTCCGGCTGGCCGAAAGTCGCCGGCGCTCCGTGGCCGCCCCCGTCGTGGCCGCCCCCGCCCGTGCGCCCGGCGGCCCCCTCGGGCCGGCCCCGGCCCAGCCTGCGGCCGGTCCGCACCTGGTTCTGGTAGGGGCGACCGTAGGGGCACCGTAGGGGTTGTGACCGCCGCCGGTCGACATTTACCTTCCTCCGGTAAGTAAGACCTGGTGAGTGCTGTCAACACTGTTGGTTAATGCAATTCGTGGTCGGGCTTGATGGGCCTTGGTGTCGCGGCTTGAGGCGTCTGTGGACGGTATTGGGTCGCCTGTTTGTTCCGGCCCGAAAAGGTGGCGCTAATGGCGACTGAGGACACTCTCCGGGAATACCTGAAATGGGTGACCGCGGATCTCCACCAGACGAAGAGAAAACTCGGCGAGCTGGAGGCGGCCCACCGGGAGCCCATCGCCATCGTCGGCATCGGCTGCCGGTTCCCCGGCGGCGTGCGGTCCCCCGAGGACCTGTGGCGGCTCGTCGCCGACGGCCGCGACGCCATCTCCGACTTCCCCGCCGACCGGGGCTGGGACCTCGACCGGCTCGTCCACCCCGACCCCGACCACCCCGGGACCTCCTACGTGGGGCAGGGCGGCTTCCTCGACTCGGCCACCGAGTTCGACGCCGGCTTCTTCGGCATCTCCCCCCGCGAGGCGCTGGGCATGGACCCGCAGCAGCGGCTGCTGCTGGAGACCTCCTGGGAGGCGTTCGAGCACGCCGGCATCGACCCGGCGACGCTGCGCGGCCACCAGGTCGGCGTCTTCGCCAGCACCACCGGCCAGGACTACGCGGCGCTGCTCCAGTCACCCCCGCCGGGCGTCGAGGGATACGTCCTCACCGGCACCGCCGCCAGCGTCGTCTCCGGCCGCATCTCGTACGTGCTCGGCGTGGAGGGGCCCGCCGTCTCCGTCGACACCGCCTGCTCGTCGTCGCTGGTGGCGCTGCACCTGGCCTGCCACGCCCTGCGGCAGGGGGAGTGCAGCCTCGCGCTGGCCGGCGGCGCGACCGTCATGTCCACCCCGGCCGCGTTCATCGGTTTCTCCCGGCAGCGCGGCCTCGCCCTCGACGGCCGGGTCAAGGCGTTCGCGGGGGCCGCCGACGGCACCGCCTGGGGCGAGGGCGTCGGCGTGCTGCTCGTCGAGCGGCTGTCTGACGCCCGCCGCAACGGCCACCCCGTCCTCGCCGTGGTGCGGGGCAGCGCCGTCAACCAGGACGGCGCGTCCAACGGGCTGACCGCCCCCAACGGCCCCGCCCAGCAGCGGGTGGTGCTCCAGGCGCTGGCCGGAGCGCGGCTCACCCCCGCCGACGTGGACGCCGTCGAGGCCCACGGCACCGGCACCAGCCTCGGCGACCCGATCGAGGCCACCGCCCTGCTCGCCACGTATGGGCAGGGCCGCCCGGCGGACCGGCCGCTGCGGCTCGGCTCGGTCAAGTCGAACATCGGCCACACCCAGGCCGCCGCCGGCGTCGCCGGGGTCATCAAGATGGTGATGGCCCTGCGCCACGGCACCCTGCCGGCCACCCTGCACGTCGACGAGCCCACCCCGCACGTCGACTGGACGGCCGGCGCGGTCGCACTGCTCACCGAGGCGCAGCCCTGGCCGGCGGGGGAGCAGGCCCGCCGCGCGGGCGTCTCCTCGTTCGGGATGAGCGGCACCAACGCCCACGTCATCATCGAAGAGGCCCCAACCCCGGCCGAGGTGGCCACCGACGCCCCGCCCGCCGTACCCGCCCCGGCGGCGACCGCCGGCCGCGTACCGGTGCTGCTGTCCGCCCGGGACGCCGCCGGGCTGACCGCCCAGGCCCGCCGCTGGGCCGACTGGCTCGACGGCGACCCCGACGCCGCCGGGGCCCGGCTGACCGACCTCGGCTGGTCGTCGGCCACCACCCGGGGCGCGCTGGAGCACCGGGCCGTCGTCCTCGCCGCCGACCGCGCCGACCTGCTGCGCGACCTGCGTACGCTCGCCGCCGGCGACACCGCCCCCGGCCTCGTCACCGGCCCCCCGCGCGGCGGGCAGCTCGCGTTCCTGTTCTCCGGGCAGGGCGCCCAGCGTGCCGGCATGGGTCGGGAGCTGGCCGTCGCGTTCCCGGTGTTCGCGCAGGCCCTGGACGAGGTGTGCGGGGCGCTCGACGCGCATCTGCCTCGGCCGTTGCGGGAGGTGCTGTTCGCCGACGCCGGTACGCCCGAGGCGGCGTTGCTGGACCAGACGGTGTTCACCCAGGCCGGGTTGTTCGCGGTCGAGGTGGCGCTGCACCGGCTGCTGGAATCCTGGGGCGTCACCCCCGACGTGCTGATCGGCCACTCGGTCGGCGAGATCACCGCCGCGCACGTCGCCGGGGTGTTCAGCCTCGCCGACGCGGCGGCGTTGGTCGCGGCGCGGGGTCGGTTGATGCAGGCGTTGCCGGCCGGCGGGGCGATGCTCGCCGTCGCCGCTGACGAGGCATCGGTGGTCGAGTCCCTCGTCGGGGTGACCGGTCCGGTGGGGATCGCCGCGGTGAATGGTCCGGCCGCCGTGGTCGTCTCCGGTGCGGAGGCGGCCGTGGACGAGGTGGCCGGGTTGTGGGCCGGGCGTGGGGTGAAGACGCGGCGGCTGACCGTCAGCCACGCGTTCCACAGCCCGTTGATGGAGCCGATGCTGGCCGGGTTCGCGGCCGTGGTCGCGGGGCTGGATTTGCGTGCGCCGGCTCTGCCGGTCGTGTCGAACGTGACCGGTGAGCTGGCCGATCCGGTGGCGATCCGTACTGCGGACTACTGGGTGCGGCACGTGCGCGAGGCGGTCCGCTTCGCCGACGGCGTACGCGCCCTGCGCGCCCACGGCGTCGGCACGTACCTGGAGGTCGGCCCCAGCGGGGCGCTCACCGCCCTGACCCGGGAGATCGTCGGCCCCGACGCCGACCCCGCCGCCGCCGTGGCGCTGCTGCGCCGCGACCGCCCCGAGCCGGCGTCCCTGCTCACCGCGCTCGCCGAGCTGCACGTGGCCGGCGTGCCCGTCGGCTGGCGGGAACTGTTCGCCGGCACCGACCCCCGCCGGGTCCGGCTGCCCGGGTACGCGTTCCACCGCGAGCGGTACTGGCCCGACCTGACGGCCCTGTCCGCCCCCGCCGGCACGGAGTCCACCGCCGACGCCGCGTTCTGGGCGGCCGTCGAACGGGCCGACGTCGACGCGCTACGCGACCAGCTCGGCACCGCCCCGGCCGGCGACGCCGACCCCGTGGACGCCCTGCTGCCCGCGCTGCCCGTCCTCGCCGCCTGGCGACGCGACCGGCACGACTCGAACGTGGCGGACGGCTGGTCGTACCAGGTGGTGTGGAAGCCCGTGCCGGTCGCCGAGGGTGACCGGCCGGCGGGCCGCTGGCTGCTCGTGCTGCCCGCCGACGCCGACCCCGCCTGGGCCGACGGCCTCGCCGGCCTGCTGCGGGCCGGCGGCGACGAACCGGCGACCCTGCGCGTCGGGGCCGACGACCTCGACCGGGCCGCGCTCGCCGACCGGCTGCGCGCCGCCGTCGGCGACGCGCCCGTCGCCGGGGTGCTGCACCTCGTCGCCGGCCAGGATGCGCTGCTGCCCGCCCACCCCGGGACGAGCCTCGCCGCCGCCACCACCCTCGTGCTGCTCCAGGCTCTCACCGACCTCGACGTCGCCGCGCCCGTCTGGTGCGTCACCAGCGGGGCCGTCAAGGCCGGCCCCGCCGACCGGGTCGACCATCCCCTCCAGACCCTCGTGTGGGGCCTCGGCCGGGCCGCCGCCGTCGAGCAGCCGCACCGCTGGGGCGGCCTCGTCGACGTGCCGGCCACCCCCGACGAGAGCGTGCTGCGCCGGCTCGCCGCCGTCCTCGCCGGCGGCAGCGGCGAGGACCAGGTTGCCGTCCGCCCCGGCGGCGTCTGGGGCCGCCGGCTCGCCCCGGCCGCCGCCCCCGACCGGCCCGCCGCCGACTGGTGGGCCGACGGCACCGTCCTGGTCACGGGCGGCACGGGCGCGCTCGGCGGCCACGTCACCCGCTGGCTGCTCGACAAGGGGGCCCGCCGGGTCGTCCTCGTCGGCCGGCGCGGCGCCGCCACCCCCGGCCTTCTCGACTCCTACGCCGACGACGGGCGGGTCACCGCCGCCGCCTGCGACGTGACCGACCGGGACGCCGTAGCCGCACTGCTGGACACGCTGCCCGACCTGACCGCCGTCGTGCACGCCGCCGGCACCGACCAGCTCACCCCGCTCACCGGCACCACCCTCGACGAGTTCTCCCACGTCGTCGCCGGCAAGGTGCTCGGCGCGCTGCACCTGCACGACTGCCTCGCCGACCGGCCGCTGACCGCGTTCCTGCTGTTCTCCTCCATCTCCGGCGTGTGGGGCAGCGCCGGCCAGTGCGCGTACGGGGCCGGCAACTCGCTGCTCGACGCGCTCGCCGTGCACCGCCGCGACCGGGGCCTCGCCGCCACCGCCGTGTCCTGGACCGCGTGGGGCGGGGCCGACGGCATGGCCGCCAAGAACACCGCCACCGAGGCGCTGCACCGGATGGGCCTGCCCACCATCGACCCGCAGCACGCCCTCGTCGCCCTCGACCGGGCGGTGCGCCGGCCCACCCCCTGCGTCACCGTCGCCGACGTCGACTGGGCCCGCTTCCACCCGGCGTTCACCCTCACCCGGCCCAGCCCGCTGCTGTCCGAGCTGCCCCAGGTGCGGGCCCTCGCCGAAGCCGACGCCGAGGCCGCCGCCGCCCCGGCCGGCGTCGCCGACGCCCTGCGCCACCTCGCCGACCTGCCCGAGGCCGAGCAGGAACGCGAACTGCTCGGCATCGTCAACGCGCAGACCGCCCGCGTCCTCGGCCACGCCACCGCCGACGACCTGCGCGGCCGGCCGTTCGCCGACCTCGGCTTCGACTCGCTCACCGCCGTGGACCTGCGTACCCGGCTCAACGAGGTCACCGGGCTGCGCCTGCCGTCCACCCTCGTCTTCGACCACCCCACCCCCGCCGACCTGGCCCGGCACCTGCGCGAGACCGCCTTCGGCGGCACCGCCGCCGCGCCCGCCGAGGCACGCGTCGCCGCGAGCACCGACGAGCCGATCGCCATCGTCGGCATGGCCTGCCGCTACCCCGGCGACGCCCGAAGCCCCGAGGAGCTGTGGCGGCTCGTCACCGACGGCGTCGACGCCATCGGCGACTTCCCCACCGACCGGGGCTGGGACACCCCCACCCCGGACAGCGGCTACGCCCCGGCCGGCGGCTTCCTCTACGACGTCCCGGCCTTCGACCCCGCGTTCTTCGGCATCTCCCCGCGCGAGGCCCTGGCCATGGACCCGCAGCAGCGGCTGACCCTGGAGGCGTCCTGGGAGGTCCTGGAGCGGGCCGGGCTCGACCCCGGCACCCTGAAGGGCAGCCGCACCGGCGTCTTCGTCGGCGCGTCCACCTCCGGCTATGGGACCGGGCTCACCGAGGTGCCCGAGGGCACCGAGGGATACCTGATGACCGGTGCCGCGCACAGCATCATCTCCGGCCGGGTCGCGTACACCCTCGGCCTGGAGGGGCCGGCCGTCACCGTCGACACGGCCTGCTCGTCGTCGCTGGTCGCGCTGCATCTGGCCGGCGAGGCGCTGCGCCGGGGCGAGTGCGACCTGGCCCTGGCCGGCGGCGTCACCGTGATGGCCACCCCCGGCACGTTCGCCGAGTTCTCCCGCCAGCAGGGCCTCGCCGCCGACGGTCGGTGCAAGTCGTTCGCGGCGTCGGCCGACGGGACGGGCTGGTCCGAGGGCGTCGGCATGCTCCTCGTCGAGCGGCTCTCCGACGCCCGCCGCAACGGCCACCGCGTCCTGGCGGTGGTGCGGGGCAGCGCGGTGAACCAGGACGGGGCGTCGAACGGCCTGACGGCGCCGAATGGTCCGTCGCAGCAGCGGGTGATCCGGCAGGCCCTGGCGAACGCGGGGTTGTCGACGGCGGACGTGGACGTGGTGGAGGCGCACGGCACGGGGACGACGCTTGGTGATCCGATCGAGGCGCAGGCGTTGCTGGCGACGTACGGGCAGGACCGTCCCGGCGACCGGCCGCTGTTGTTGGGGTCGATCAAGTCGAACATTGGTCATGCGCAGGCGGCGGCGGGTGTGGCGGGTGTGATCAAGGTGGTGCAGGCGATGCGGCATGGTGTGGTGCCGGCGTCGTTGCATGTGGATGAGCCGTCGCCGCACATCGACTGGTCGGCGGGTGCGGTGGATCTGGTGACGCAGGCGCGTCCGTGGCCGGTGGTGGACCGGGCGCGTCGGGCGGCGGTGTCGTCGTTCGGCATGTCCGGCACCAACGCCCACGTCATCGTTGAGCAGCCGGAGGAACCCGCCGACGCACCGGTCGAGGCCCCCGCGCCCGGGCTGGTCGACGCGGACGTCCTCGTGTGGCCGGTGTCGGCCCGGTCGGCGGCGGCGCTCCGCGACCAGGCCGCCCGCCTGGCCCGCCACGTCCGCGACCGCGACGGGCTCGACCCTGCCGCGCTGGCCTGGTCCCTCGCTACTACCCGCGCCACGTTCGACCAGCGGGCGTCGGTGGTCGGGTCGGGTGTCGCCGAGCTGCTGTCAGGGCTGGACGCCCTGGCTGCGGGCCAGCCGGCGGGCAACGTGGTGTCGGGTGTGGCCGCGTCGTCGGGTGCGGGTCCGGTGTTCGTGTTCCCGGGTCAGGGTGCGCAGTCGGCACGCATGGCCGCCGGTCTGGTCGGTCGTGCGCCGGTGTTCGACGCGCGCCTTGCGGAGTGTCAGCGGGCCCTCGCTCCCTACCTTGACGTGGATCTCGTGTCGGTGTTGACGGGCGGGGATGAGTCGTGGCTGGAGCGGGTGGAGGTGGTGCAGCCGGTCCTGTGGGCCGTGGGCGTCGCCCTGGCCGCCGTGTGGGAGCACGCGGGCGTGGTGCCGCAGGCGGTGATCGGCCACTCGCAGGGTGAGATCGGCGCGGCGTGTGTGGCGGGGATTCTGTCCCTGGAGGACGCGGCGAAGACCGTGGCGTTGCGGTCGCGGGCCCTGGCCGTGTTGCGGGGCAGCGGTGCGATGGCGTCGGTGGACCTGTCCGCCGCCGCGGTGACCGCACGCCTCGCGGGGTTCCCGGGTGTGGGCGTGGCGGCCGTGAACGGGCCCGGCACGGTGGTCGTCTCGGGTCCGCCGCAGCCTGTCGCGGACCTCGTGCAGGCGTGTCAGGCCGACGGGATCCGGGCGCGGTTGATCCCGGTGGACTACGCGTCGCACTCGCCGTCCGTGCAGGAGGTGGCGGAGCGGTTGCGCGCCGACCTGGCCGACGTCACTCCGCAGCCCGGTCACACCCGGCTCGTGTCGACGTTGACGGGTGACTGGGTCGAGCCGGGGAGCATGACGGCGGACTACTGGTACGACAACCTGCGGCAGACCGTCCAGTTCGATGCGGCCGTCCGGGTCGCGCTCGCGGCTGGGCACACCGTGTTCGTGGAGATCTCTCCGCACCCGGTGCTGACGATGCCGGTCACGGCGATCCTCGACGACGCCGGGGCAACCGGCCACACGATCGGCAGTCTGCGCCGGGGCGACGACGACCCGGCCCGGCTGCTGACCAACCTGGCCACCGCGCACGCGATCGGCCTGCCCGTCGACCTGACGAGGGTCCTCGCCGCGGCGGCGACCCTCGACCTGCCCACCTACCCGTTCGCGCGGGACCGGTACTGGTTGCAGGGCAGCGGCGCGAGCCGGGCCGGCCTGCCGGCGGTCGGCCTCGACGCCGCCGACCACCCCCTGCTCAGCGCCGTGGCCGACCTGCCCGGCGACGAGGGCCTGCTGCTCACCGGCCGGATCTCCCTGGCCACCCACCCGTGGCTCGCCGACCACGCCGTGCTCGGCACCGTCCTGCTGCCCGGCACCGCGCTGGTCGAGCTGGCCTCCTTCAGCGGCCGGCACGTCGACGCCGCCCACGTGACCGAGCTGGTCCTCGAGGCCCCGCTCGCCGTGCCGGAGGAGGGGAGCGTGGACCTGCGGGTCCGCGTCGGCGCGGCCGGCGAGGACGGCCTGCGGCCCGTCTCCGTCCACTCGTGCGTCGGCGAGGCCCACCCGGCCGTCGGCGACGGCGGCGACCAGCCGGGAACCACGGCCGTCCGGCAGTGGCAGCGGCACGCCCACGGCCTGCTCGCCCCCACCCGCCCGGTCACCGTCGCCCCGGCCGCCGCGTGGCCCCCGGCCGGGGCGGAACCGATCGCCCTCGACGCCCTGTATCCACACCTCGCCGAGCGGGGCTACCACTACGGCCCCGTGTTCCGGGCGCTGCGCGCCGCCTGGCGGCACGGCGACGACCTCCTCGCCGAGGTCGCCCTCGACGCCGACGCGCCCGGCGACGCCGCCCCGTTCACCGTGCACCCGGCCCTGCTCGACGCCGCCCTGCACGCCATCGGCGCGAGCGCCCTCGACGGCAGCGCCACCAACGGCAGCACCGGCGCCGACGGCGGCGCGCAGCCGGGGCTGCCGTTCTCCTGGACCGGGGTGGCGATCGCGCCCACCCGGGCCCGGGAACTGCGCGTGCGGCTCACCGCCGCCGACGGCTCGGTGGCGGCCACCGTCACCGACACCGGCGGCGTGCCCGTCGCCTCCCTCGACGCCCTCGTGCTGCGGCCGATCACCGCCGACCAACTCAGCGCCGCCCGCCGCACCACCAACCGGTCCCTGCACCGCCTCGACTGGGTCGCCCCGGAACCGGCCGCCGGCCGGCCCGCCGCGCTCGCCGCGCTCGGCGTCGGGTGGCCGGGCGTCAACGCCGCCGGAGGGAGCGTCGGGTGGCCGGGCGTCGATGCGTACCCGAGCCTTGACGACCTGGTTGAGGCCGTGGCCGGCGGCGCGGCCCGGCCCGACGCGGTGCTCGCCGCCGTCACCGGGCTGCGCGCCGACGAGCCGAGCCCGGCGCGGGCCGCGCGCCTGGCCGCCCACGAGACCCTTGCCCTGGCCCAGGACTGGCTGGCCCGGCCGGAGCTGGAGGCGGCCCGGCTCGTCGTGGTCACCCGGGGCGCGGTCGCCGTCGCCGCCGACGACCGGCTCACCGACCTGCCCGCCGCCACCGTGTGGGGCCTGGTGCGCTCCGCCCAGTCGGAGCACCCGGGCCGGATCGTCCTGCTTGACCTTGACGACGACCCCCGGTCGGCGGCGGCGCTGCCGGCGGCCCTGGCCACCGGGGAGCCGCAGCTCGCCGTCCGCGCCGGGCAGCTCCGCGCGCCCCGGCTGGCCCGGCTGGCCCCGCCGTCGCCGGACGCGGCGGCCCCCGACCTGTCCGCCGGCACGGTCCTGGTCACCGGCGCGACCGGCGCGCTCGGCCGGCTCGTCGCCCGGCACCTGGCCACCCGGCACGGGGTACGCCGGCTGCTGCTGGCCAGCCGCAGCGGCCCCGACGCCCCCGGCGCGGCGGACCTCGTCGCCGAGCTGACCGGCCTCGGCGTCGCCGCGCAGGTGGTCGCCGTCGACGTCACCGACCGCGACGCGCTCGCCGTGCTGCTCGACGAGGTGCCCGCCGACCGGCCCCTCGTCGGCGTCGTGCATGCCGCCGGGGTCCTCGACGACGGGGTGCTGCCGGCGCTCACCCCGGCCCGCTTCGACGCCGTCCTCGGGCCGAAGGTGGACGCCGCCTGGCACCTGCACGAGCTGACCGAGAAGCTGGACCTCGCCGCGTTCGTGCTGTTCTCGTCGGCGTCCGGGCTGTTCGGCGGCCCCGGGCAGGCCAACCACGCCGCCGCGAACGCCTTCCTCGACGCGCTGGCCCACCACCGGCGCTCGCGCGGGCTCGCCGTCACGTCGATGGCGTGGGGGCCGTGGGCCAACCCGGACCTGCCCGGCGGGCGGCCCGGCCACGTCGACGAGCGGCGGATGAGCCGGGGCGGCTTCCGCCCGCTCGACGCCGACGAGGGCATGGAGCTGTTCACCGAGGGGCTGCGCCACGCCGACCCGGTGGTCGTGCCCGTCGCCCTGGACCTGGGGGTGCTCGGCCGGCTCGGGCCGGCGCTGCCCCGGCTGCTGCACGGCCTGGTCCGCCCGGCCGGCGCGGCGGCGCCGGCGGCGGCCCCGGCGGCCGACGCGGCGGCGGCGCTGCGCGACACCCTCGCCGCCACCGCGGAGGCCGAGCGCGACCGGATGCTGTCCGACCTGGTCCGCACCCACGCGGCGGCGGTCCTCGGGTACGCGTCGCTGCGCGACATCGACGCCGACAAGGGCTTCGTGGAGCTGGGCTTCGACTCGCTGACGGCGGTGGAGTTCCGCAACCGGCTCACCGCCGCCACCGGGCTGCGCCTGCCGTCCACCCTCGTCTACGACCGGCCCACCACCACCGCCCTCGTCGGCTATTTGCGCGGCGCGCTGCTCGCCGAGCGCAGCACCTCCGCGCTGTCGGTGCTCGGCGAGCTGAGCAAGCTGGAGACCGTCATGCGGGCCGTCGCCGACGACGACACCGACCGTGCCGCCGTCGCCGACCGGCTGCGGGAGCTGCTGTCGGCGTGGACGCACACCGAGGCCGACGCCGCCGACGACGGCACCGGCGGGCTCGCCTCCGCCACGGCGGAGGAGATCTTCCACCTGCTCGACGACGAGCTCGGAACGGCCTGACCCGGATGTCCCGGACGTCTGATCCCGATACGGAGTGGCCCGATGCCCACTGAGGCGGAGTTCCTCGACTACCTCCGGCGTGCCACGGCCGACCTGCGTGAGGCGCGGCGGCGGGTGCGCGAGGTGGAGGCGAAGGACCGCGAGCCGATGGCCGTCGTCGGCATGGCCTGCCGGTTCCCCGGCGGCGTACGCGGACCGGACGACCTGTGGGACCTCGTCGACGCCGGCCGCGAAGGGCTCGGCGACTTCCCCACCGACCGGGGCTGGGACCTGGAGCGGCTGTTCCACGTCGACCCGGACAACCCGGGCACCTCGTACACCGACCAGGGCGGGTTCCTCTACGACGCCACCGAGTTCGACCCCGCGTTCTTCGGCATCAGCCCCCGCGAGGCGCTTGCCATGGACCCGCAGCAGCGGCTGCTGCTGGAGAGCGCGTGGGAGGCGTTCGAGTCCGCCGACCTGGACCCGCAGCGGCTGCGCGGCAGCCGCACCGGCGTGTTCGCCGGCGTGATGTACCACGACTACGCCTCCCGGGTGCTGGACCTGCCCGAGGGCGTCGAGGGCTACCTCGGCACCGGCAACTCCGGCAGCCTCGTCTCCGGCCGGGTCGCCTACACGTACGGCCTCGAGGGGCCGGCCGTCACCGTCGACACCGCCTGCTCGTCGTCGCTGGTCGCCGTGCACCTCGCCGTGCAGGCGCTGCGCCAGCGCGACTGCGACCTGGCCCTGGCCGGCGGCGTCACCGTGCTGTCCACCCCCGGCGTGTTCGCCGAGTTCTCCCGGCAGCGCGGCCTCGCCCCGGACGGGCGGTGCAAGTCGTTCGCCGCCGCCGCCGACGGCACCGGCTGGGCCGAGGGCGTCGGCGTGCTGCTGCTCCAGCGGCTCTCCGACGCCCAGCGCGACGGCCGCCGCGTCTACGCGGTGATCCGGGGCAGCGCCGTCAACCAGGACGGGGCCAGCAGCGGCCTCACCACCCCCAACGGCCCCTCCCAGGAGCGGGTCATCCGGCAGGCCCTCGCCAACGCCCGGCTCGCCCCCGCCGACGTGGACGCCGTCGAGGCGCACGGCACCGGCACCACCCTCGGCGATCCGATCGAGGCGCAGGCGCTGCTCGCCACGTACGGGCAGGACCGGGCGGGGGCGGAGCCGCTGTGGCTCGGCTCGGTCAAGTCCAACCTCGGCCACACCCAGGCCGCCGCCGGCGTCGCCGGGTTGATCAAGATGGTGCAGGCGCTGCGGCACGGCCGGCTCCCCGCCACCCTGCACGTCGACGCGCCGTCGACGCACATCGACTGGTCGGCCGGGGCCGTGTCGCTGCTCACCGAGCCCCGCCCCTGGCCGCAGGTGGACCGCCCCCGCCGCGCCGCCGTGTCCTCGTTCGGCATCTCCGGCACCAACGCCCACGTCATCCTCGAACAGGCCCCCGCCGCCGAGGAGCCCGACCAGGGCGCGCCGGCCGCCGTCCCGCCGCTGTCGCCCGTGCCGCTGTCGCCCGTGCTGCTGTCGGCCCGCAGCGCCGAGTCCCTCGCCGCGCTGGCCCGCCGCTGGGCCGACCACGTCGACGCCGACCCCGACGCCCGCCCCGTCGACGTCGCCGCGTCCTCGCTGCGCCGCGGCGGGCTGGACCGGCGGGCCGTCGTCCTCGCCGCCGACCGCGCCGAGCTGCTCGCCGGGCTGCGCGCCCTCGCCGCCGACGAACCGGCCGCGCCGGTCGTCACCGGCGTCGCCGCGCCCCGGGGCCGGGTCGCGTTCCTGTTCTCCGGGCAGGGCGCGCAGCGCCCCGGCATGGGCCGCGAGCTGGCCGAGGCGTTCCCGGTGTTCGCCGCCGCGCTCGACGAGGTGTGCGCCGCGCTCGACCCGCACCTGCCCCGGCCGCTGCGCGAGGTCATGTTCGCCGCCGCCGGCACGCCCGAGGCCGACCTGCTGCACCAGACCGTGTTCACCCAGGCCGGCCTGTTCGCCGTCGAGGTGGCGCTGTTCCGGCTCGCCGGGTCGTTCGGGCTCGTCCCCGACCTCCTCGTCGGCCACTCCATCGGCGAGCTGGCCGCCGCGCACGTCGCCGGGGTGCTCACCCTCGCCGACGCCGCGACGCTGGTCGCGGCCCGGGGCCGGCTCATGCAGGCGCTGCCGGCCGGCGGGGCGATGCTCGCCGTCGCCGCCGACGAGGCGTCCGTGGTCGGGTCCCTGGCCGGGGTGACCGGCCGGATCGGCATCGCCGCCGTCAACGGCCCCGCCGCCGTGGTCGTCTCCGGCGACGCCGCCGCCGTCGAGGAGGTGGCCGCCCACTGGGCCGAGCGGGGCACCCCCATCCACCGGCTGCGGGTCAGCCACGCGTTCCACAGCGAGCTGATGGACCCGATGCTCGCCGAGTTCGCCGCCGTCGCCGCCGGGCTGACGTTCCGGCCGCCCACCGTGCCGATCGTGTCGAACCTGACCGGCCGGGTCGCCGAGCCGGAGCTGCTGTGCAGCCCCGACTACTGGGTGCGGCACGTCCGCGAGGCCGTCCGCTTCGCCGACGCCGTCGACCGGCTCGCCGAGGCGGGCGTCGGCGCGTACGTCGAGCTGGGCCCCAACGGGGTGCTCACCGCGATGGCGCAGAGCTGCCTCACCGACCCGACCGCCGTGCTCGTGCCGCTGGCCCGCAAGGACCGCCCCGAGCCGCGCGCCCTGCTGGAGGCGCTGGCCCGGCTGCACGCCGACGGCCTGCCCGTCGACTGGGACGCCCTGCTCGCCGACGCCGGGGCCCGCCGGGTCGACCTGCCCACGTACGCCTTCGCGCACGAGCGGTACTGGCTGGAGCCGGTCGGCCGGATCGCCGACGTCACCGGCGTCGGCCTCGGCGCGGCCGGGCACCCGCTGCTCGGCGCGGCGGTGTCCGTGGCCGGCGAGGACATGGTGCTGCTCACCGGCCGGCTGTCCCTGGCCACCCACGGCTGGCTCGCCGACCACGCCGTCTCCGGCGTCGTCGTGGTGCCCGGCGCGGCCCTGGTCGAGCTGGTCGTGCGGGCCGGCGACGAGGTCGGCGCGGCCCGGGTGCGGGAGCTGACCGTCGCCACCCCGCTGATCCTGCCCGAGGCCGGCGGCGTCCGCGTGCAGGTGCGCGTCGGCGCGGCCGACGACGGCGGGGCCCGCGCGGTGACCGTGCACGCCCAGTCCGAGGAGGACCCGGAGGCCGGCTGGGTCCGGCACGCCGAGGGCGTCCTGGAACCGGCCGCCGACCACGAGCCCGCCCTCGGCGTGTGGCCGCCCGTCGCGGCCACCGAGGTCGACCTCGCGCAGTGGTACGACGCCCTCGCCGGGCGCGGCCTCGCGTACGGGCCCGCGTTCCGAGGGCTGCGCCGGCTGTGGACCGGCGACGGCGAGGTGTACGCCGAGGTCGCCCTGCCCGAGGAGGCGGCCGGGCAGGCCGCCGCGTTCGGCGTGCACCCGGCGCTGCTGGACGCCGCCCTGCACCCGGTGGGGGCGCTGCTCGCCGCCGCCGACGGCGGCCCCCGGGTGCCGTTCGCGTTCTCCGGCGTGCAGGTGCACGCGTCCGGCGCGACGGCGCTGCGGGTGCGGCTGACCCGCGACGGCTCTGCGGTGCGGCTCGTCGCCACCGACGGGGCGGGCGTCCCGGTGGTGTCGGTGGACTCCCTGGCGCTGCGGGAGATGACCGGCCTGACCGCCCCCGGCGTCGCCGCCCGCTCGCTGTTCGAGGTCGCCTGGCAGGTCGCCGAGGTGCCGGCCGCCGAGGAGCCCACTGGCTGGGCGCTGCTCGCCGCCGCCGGGGCCGCCCCGGCGTGCGCCGTCGACCTGCCCGTCTTCGGTGACGTGGCGGCGGTGCTGGCCGCCGCCGGCGAGGCGGGGGAGGGGCTGCCGCGCGCCCTCGTGCTCCCCGTGCCCGCCGCTGCTCCTCCCGCCGCCGGCCTTCCCGCCGGCACCGCGCCCGCGGGCCTTCCCGACGCCGTCCGGGCGGTCACGGCCGACGTGCTCGGCGTGGTCCAGGCGTGGCTGGCCGCCGACGCGCTGGCCGACACCCGGCTGGTCGTGCTGACCCGGGGCGCGGTGGCCACCCGCGACGACGACCCCGTCACCGATCTCGCCGGGGCCGCCGTGTGGGGCCTGCTGCGCTCGGCGCAGTCCGAGCACCCCGACCGGATCGTCCTCGCCGACCTGGCCGCCGGCCCCGACGCCGCCGATGTCGACGCCGGCGTGCTGGCGGTGCTCGCCGGGGTGGCCGACGACCCCGCCGGCACCGGCGGGCAGGTGGCGCTGCGCGGCGACGCCGTGCTCACCCCGCGCCTCGTGCGCGCCGCCGCCCCGACCGGGGACGCCCCCGCCCTCGGCGACGGCACCGTCCTGGTCACCGGCGGCACCGGCGCGCTCGGCGCGCTCGTCGCCGAGCACCTCGTCACCGCGTACGGGGCCCGGTCGCTGCTGCTGGCGTCCCGGCAGGGCCCGGCCGCCCCCGGCGCGGACGCGCTGGCGCGGCGGCTCGCCGACCTGGGCGCCCGCGTCGAGGTGGTCGCCGCCGACGTCACCGACCCCGACCGGGTGGCCGCCCTGGTCGCCGGGGTCACCGGCCGGCTGGCCGGCGTCGTGCACACCGCCGGCGTCCTCGACGACGGCGTGGTCACCGCGATCAGCCCCGAGCGGCTGGCCGGGGTGCTCGCCCCGAAGGCCGCCGCCGCGTGGCACCTGCACGAGGCGACCGCCGGGCGGGACCTCGACCTCTTCGTCGTGTACTCCTCCGTCGCCGGGGTGCTCGGCTCGCCCGGCCAGGCCGCGTACGCGGCGGCGAACACGTTCCTGGACGCCCTCGCCGCGTACCGCCGGCAGGCCGGCCTGCCCGCCGCGAGCCTCGCCTGGGGCATGTGGGACACCGCCGGGATGGCCGCGACGGTCGGCGACGCCGACCGGGCCCGCTCGGCCCGCGCCGGCATCTCGCCGATGGGCGCCGACACCGGCCTCGAACTGTTCGACGCGGCCCTCGCCGCCGGGCGGCCCGCCCTCGTGCCGGCCGTGCTCGACGTGCCGGCCATGCGGGCCCGGGTCGCCGCCGGCCGGGTGCCGTCGCTGCTGCGGGTGCTGCTCGGCGCGGTGACCGCCCGCCGGCAGGCCGGCCACGGCAACTGGGCCGACCGGATCGCCGGCCTCGACCCGCAGGACGCCCGTGACCAGGTCGACGCCCTCGTCCGGGGCCTCGTCGCGCAGGTCCTCGGGCACGGCGGCGCGGACGCCGTGCCGGCGGACCGGGCGTTCCGGGAGCTGGGTTTCGACTCGTTGACGGCGGTGGACCTGCGCAACCGGGTCAACGCGGCCACCGGGCTGCGGCTGGCGTCCACGCTGGTGTTCGACTACCCGACCCCGCGCATCCTCGCCGGCCAGGTGTACGCGGAACTCGCCGGCAACCGGGCCGCCACCGTCGCCCCCGCCGAGGCGACCACCGCCACCGGCCTCGACGACCCGATCGCGATCGTGGGCCTGGCCTGCCGCTTCCCCGGCGGCGCGGACAACCCGGACCAACTGTGGGAGCTGCTGGCCACCGGCGGCGACGGGATCAGCGAGTTCCCCGCCGACCGGGGCTGGGACCTCGACACCCTGTTCGACCCCGACCCGGCCAACAGCGGCACCTCGTACACCCGGCACGGCGGCTTCCTCTACGGGGCGGCGGAGTTCGACCCCGGGTTCTTCGGCATCAGCCCCCGCGAGGCCCTGGCGATGGACCCGCAGCAGCGGCTGCTGCTGGAGGCGTCGTGGGAGGCGTTCGAGTCCGCCGGCCTCGACCCGCACCGGCTGCGCGGCAGCCGCACGGGCGTCTTCGCCGGCGTCATGTACCACGACTACGCCTCCCGGCTGATGGACCTGCCCGCCGAGGTGGAGGGCTACATCGGCACCGGCACCTCCGGCAGCGTGCTGTCGGGGCGGGTCGCCTACACGTTCGGCCTGGAGGGGCCGGCGGTCACGGTGGACACGGCGTGCTCGTCGTCGCTGGTGGCGCTGCACCTGGCCGCGCAGGCGCTGCGGTCCGGCGAGTGCGACCTGGCCCTCGCGGGCGGCGTGACCGTGATGGCCACCCCGGGGACGTTCGTCGAGTTCTCCCGGCAGCGGGGGTTGTCGGCCGACGGGCGGTGCAAGTCGTTCGCCGCCGCCGCCGACGGCACCGGCTGGGGCGAGGGCGTCGGCATGCTGCTCGTGCAGCGGCTCTCCGACGCGCAGCGCGACGGCCGGCGGGTCTACGCGATCGTGCGCGGCACCGCCGTGAACCAGGACGGCGCGTCCAACGGGCTCACCGCCCCGAACGGGCCGTCGCAGCAGCGGGTGATCCGGCAGGCCCTGGCCAACGCCCGCCTGACCCCGGCCGACGTGGACGCCGTCGAGGCGCACGGCACCGGCACCACCCTCGGCGACCCGATCGAGGCGCAGGCGCTGCTGGCCACGTACGGGCAGGACCGGCCCGCCGACCGGCCGCTGCTGCTCGGCTCGATCAAGTCGAACATCGGGCACACCCAGGCCGCCGCCGGCGTCGCCGGGGTGATCAAGATGGTGCTCGCGCTGCGGCACGGGCTCGTCCCGCCCACCCTGCACGTCGACGAGCCGTCCCCGCACATCGACTGGACCGCCGGGGCCGTGACCCTGGCCACGCGGGCGACCCCGTGGCCGGCGGTCGACCGGCCCCGCCGCGCCGCCGTGTCCTCCTTCGGCATCAGCGGCACCAACGCCCACGTCGTCCTCGAACAGGCCCCCGAGCCGGCCGTCGCCGCCGAGTCCCGGCCCGGCGTCGCCGCCGACGCCGGCCTCGTGCCGTTCGTGCTCTCCGCCGCCGACCGGGCCGCGCTGCGGGAACAGGCCGCCCGGCTGCGCGCGCACCTCGCCGCCCACCCCGAGGTCGAGCCGGCGGAGGTCGGCCACGCCCTCGCCACCACCCGGGCGGCGTTCGCCCACCGGGCCGTCGTGCTCGGCCAGGACCGGGCCGAGCTGACCCAGGGCCTCACCGCCCTGGTCGACGGCGAGACCGTCGCGGGCGTCGTCACCGGCACGGCGCTGCGCAACACCGCCCCCGTCTTCGTCTTCTCCGGCCACGGCTCCCAGTGGCCCGGGATGGCCGTCGACCTGCTCGACAGCTCCCCGGTGTTCGCCGCGTCCATCGCCGAGTGCGAGGCCGTCCTCGCCCCCTGGGTGGACTGGTCCCTCACCGGCGTGCTGCGCGGGGCCGAGGACGCCCCGCCGCTGGTCGCCTCCGGCGTCGTGCAGCCCGCCCTGTGGGCCGTGATGGTCTCCCTGGCCCGGCTGTGGCGCTCGCTCGGCGTCCGCCCCGGCGGGGTCGTCGGCCACTCCCAGGGCGAGATCGCCGCGGCCTGCGTCGCCGGGGCCCTCACCCTGGAGGACGCCGCCAAGATCGTCGCCCTGCGCAGCCAGGTGCTCGTCGACATCGCCGGCCGGGGCGGCATGGTCTCCGTGGCCCTGCCCGCCGACCGGGCCCGCGACCTGCTCAAGCGGTGGGCCGGCCGGCTCTCCGTCGCCGTGGTCAACGGCCCCGGGTCGGTCGTGGTGGCCGGCGACGTCGACGACCTCGCCGACCTCGTCGCCGCCTGCGCCGCCGAGGGCGTGCGCACCCGAGGCATCGACGTCGAGTACGCCTCCCACTCCCCGCAGGTCGAGGCGGTCGCCGACCGGCTCCTGGCCAGCCTCGACGGGATCACCCCCCGCCCCGCCGAGCTGCCGTTCTATTCCGCGCTCACCGGCGAGCAGGCCGACACCACCACCCTCGACGCCGGCTACTGGTACCGCAACCTGCGCGAGACCGTGAACTTCGAGCAGACCGTACGCAACCTGCTCGCCGACGGCCACCAGGTCTTCCTGGAGGTCGGCCCGCACCCGGTGCTCAGCTTCGGCATGCAGGAGACCATCGACGCCGCCGAGCACGAGGCGGCCGTGGTCAACACCCTGCGCCGGGGCGCCGGCGGCTGGCAGCGGATCCTCACTGCCCTGGCCGAGCTGCACGTGCGCGGCGTCGAGGCCGACTGGAACGCCGTCTGCGGCGTGCGCACCGGCCCGGCGTTGCCGCTGCCCACGTACGCCTTCCACCGGCAGCGCTACTGGCCGGAGGCCCCCGTACGCACCGGGTCGGCCGCCGCCGCCGAGGACCCCGCCGACCGGCAGTTCTGGGACGCCGTCGAACGCGCCGACGCCGACGCCCTCGCCGCCGCCATGCGCATCGACACCGCCGGCGCCCGCGCGCTCGGCGAGGCCCTGCCGCTGCTGTCCTCGTGGCGGCAGCGCCGCCGCGACGAGTCCACCGTGGACGCCTGGCGCTACCGGGTGCAGTGGACGCCGCTCACCGCCGCCGCCAGCGCCGCCCTCGGCGGGACCTGGCTGCTCGTCGCCCCCGCCGCGTACGCCGGCCAGCCCATCGTCGGGCAGGTCGTGCAGGCCCTCGGCGAGGCCGGGGCGGACGTGACCCCGCTGGCCGTCGCCGACGCCGACCGGGCGGCCCTGGCCGCGCGCCTCGCCGACGTCGACGCCGCCGCCGTCACCGGCGTGCTGTCGCTGCTCGCCCTCGACGAGACTCCCCACCCGCAGCGGCCCGTCGTCCCCGCCGGCCTCGCCGGCACCCTCGCCCTCGTGCAGGCCCTCGGCGACGCCGGCATCACCGCTCCGCTGTGGTGCGCCACCGGCGGCGCGGTCTCCACCGGCCGCGCCGACCCCCTCGACCACCCCCGGCAGGCCCTCGTCTGGGGCCTCGGCCGGGTCGCCGCCCTGGAACACGCCGACCGGTGGGGCGGCCTCGTCGACCTGCCCGCGAAGCTGGACCGGCGCGCCCGGGGCCGGCTCGCCGCCGTCCTGGCCGGCGTCGGCCACGAGGACCAGGTCGCCGTGCGCACCTCCGGCCTGTTCGCCCGCCGGCTCGCCCGCGCCGCCGCCGAACCCGCCCCGCAGCGGCCCGGCTGGCGGCCCGCCGGCACCGTCCTGGTCACCGGCGGCCTCGGCTCCCTCGGCGCGCACGTGGCCCGCTGGCTGGCCCGCGAGGGCGCCTCGCACGTGGTGCTCACCAGCCGGCAGGGCCCGGCGGCGGCCGGCGCGGCCGAGCTGGAGACCGAGCTGACCGGCCTCGGCGCGACCGTCACCGTCGCGGCCTGCGACGTGGCCGACGCCGACTCGCTGCGCGCCCTCGTCGGCCGGCTCGCCGCCGACGGCGTCACCGTCGACGCCGTGTTCCACGCCGCCGGGGTGGCCCACGCCGGCCCGCTCGCCGGCACCGACGTCGCCGAGCTGGCCGACGGCCTGCACGCCAAGGTCGCCGGCGCGGCCAACCTCGACGAGGTCTTCGGCGGCGACGTGTCCGCGTTCGTGCTCTTCTCCTCCGGCGCGGGCGTGTGGGGCGGCGGCCTCCAGGGCGGCTACGCCGCCGGCAACGCGTTCCTCGACGCCCTCGCCGAGGACCGCCGCCGCCGGGGCCTCGCCGCCACCGCCGTCGCCTGGGGCGCGTGGGACGGCGGCGGGATGTTGGAGACCGACGGCGCCGCCGACCAGATGTTCCGTTCCGGGGTCCGGCCGATGCGCCCCGACCTGGCCGTGGCCGTGCTCGCCCGCGCCCTCGCCGACGACGACACCACCCTCACCGTCGCCGACATCGCCTGGGACCGGTTCCACCAGACGTTCGCGATGACCCGCCCTCGGCCGCTGATCGAGGACATCCCCGAGGTGGCCCGCATCCTCGCCGCCCGCACCCGCGACGACGACGAGCCGGCCGAGGCGTCCCCGCTGCGCGGCCGGCTCGCCGGCCTCGCCGAGCCGGAACGCCGCCGCACCCTGCTGGAGCTGGTGCGGGTGCACGCCGCCGCCGTGCTCGGGCACGCCTCCGCCGAGGCGATCGGCGCGGACCGGCCGTTCCGGGAGATCGGCTTCGACTCGCTCAGCGCCGTGGAGATGCGCAACCGGCTCGGCGAGGCCGTCGGCCTGCGGCTGCCCGCCACCCTCGTCTTCGACCGGCCCACCCCGACGCTGCTCGCCGGCTGGCTGGCCGACCGCATCCTCGGCGTCACCGAGCAGGCCGCCGCGCCCACCCGGGCCGCCGCCGCCCTCGACGAGCCCATCGCCATCGTCGCGATGAGCTGCCGCTACCCCGGCGGCGTCGCCAGCCCCGAGGACCTGTGGCGGCTCGTCGCCGACGGCCGCGACGCCATCGCCGGGTTTCCCGCCGACCGGGGCTGGGACCTCGACGCCATCTACGACCCCGACCCCGACACCCCCGGCACCTCGTACGTGCGCGAGGGCGGCTTCGTCGCCGACGTCGCCGGATTCGACGCCGCGCTGTTCGGCATCTCCCCGCGCGAGGCGCTGGTGATGGACCCGCAGCAGCGGCTGCTGCTGGAGACCGGCTGGGAGCTGTTCGAACGCGCCGGCATCGCCCCCGCCGACCTGCGGGACAGCAACACCGGCGTCTTCGTCGGCACCAACGGCCAGGACTACGCCACGCTGCTGATGGCCGCCCGCGCCGAGACCGAGGGCTACCAGGCCACCGGCAACGTGGCGGCCGTCGTCTCCGGGCGGCTCTCCTACACCTTCGGCCTCCAGGGCCCGTCCGTCTCCGTCGACACCGCCTGCTCGTCGTCGCTGGTGGCGCTGCACCTGGCCGTGCAGTCGCTGCGCTCCGGCGAGTGCGACGCGGCCGTCGCCGGCGGCGTCACCGTGATGGCCACCCCCGGCCCGTTCCTGGAGTTCGCCCGGCAACGCGGCCTCGCCGCCGACGGCCGGTGCAAGTCGTTCGCCGGGGCCGCCGACGGCACCGGCTGGGGCGAGGGTGCCGGGCTGCTGCTGCTCCAGCGGCTCTCCGACGCCCGCCGCGACGGCCGCCGGGTCCTCGCCGTGGTGCGCGGCTCCGCCACCAACTCCGACGGCGCGTCCAACGGGCTCACCGCCCCCAACGGCCCCGCCCAGCAGCGGGTCATCCAGCAGGCCCTGGCCAACGCGCGGCTCACCGCCGCCGACGTGGACGCCGTCGACGGCCACGGCACCGGCACCCGCCTCGGCGACCCGATCGAGGCGCAGGCGCTGCTGGCCACGTACGGGCAGGGCCGGCCCGCCGACCGGCCGCTGCTGCTCGGCTCGATCAAGTCGAACATCGGCCACACCCAGGCCGCCGCCGGGGTGTCCGGCGTCATCAAGATGGTGATGGCGCTCCAGCACGACCTGCTGCCGCCCACCCTGCACGTCGACGAGCCCACCCCGCACGTCGACTGGGCGGCCGGCGCGGTCGCGCTGCTCGCCGAGCCCACCCCGTGGCCCGCCGTGGACCGGCCCCGCCGGGCGGCCGTGTCGGCGTTCGGCGTCAGCGGCACCAACGCCCACGTCATCCTCGAACAGGCCCCACCCGCCGACGACCGGCCGCAGCCGCAGGCCGGCGACGCGCAGCCGCCCGCGCCGCCGCTGCTGCCCTGGGCGGTCTCCGGCGACGACGCCGACGGGCTGGCCGCCCAGGCCGCCCGCCTCGCCGACTGGGCCGAGGCCACCGCCGCCGGCACCCGGGCCGCCACCGCCGACGCCGCAACCACCACCGACGCCGCCGTCGCCCGGGTGCTCGCCACCGGCCGCTCCCACCTGCGGCACCGGGCCGTGCTGCTCGCCGCCGACCGCGACGCGTACGTGGCCGGGCTGCGGGCCCTCGCCGCCGGCCAGCACCACCCGACCCTCACCCGGGACGTCGCCGAGCCCGGCGGCACCCTCGCCGTCCTCTTCTCCGGCCAGGGCGCCCAGCACGCCGGCATGGGCCGCGAGCTGTACCGGACGTTCCCCGCCTTCGCCGAGGCCCTCGACGAGGTCTGCCAGCACCTCGACGCGCACCTGCCCCGCCCGCTCAAGGCGGTGCTGTTCGCCGCCGACGGCAGCGCCGAGGCCGACCTGATCCACCAGACCGTCTTCACCCAGGCCGGCCTGTTCGCCGTCGAGGTGGCCCTGCACCGGCTCCTCGCCGGCTGGGGCATCGTCCCCGACCTCGTCGCCGGGCACTCCGTCGGCGAGATCACCGCCGCCCACGTCGCCGGGGTGCTCAGCCTCCCCGACGCCTGCGCGCTCGTCGGCAACCGGGGCCGGCTCATGCAGGCCCTCCCGGCCGGCGGCGGCATGCTCGCCGTCGCCGCGCCCGAGGCCGACGTCGCCGCCACCCTGGCCCCGTACGCCGGCCGGGTCGCCGTCGCCGCCGTCAACGGCCCGGCCGCCGTGGTCGTCTCCGGCGACGGCGACGCCCTCGCCGAGCTGGCCGACCACTTCGCCGCCCTCGGCGTACGCACCAAGCGGCTCACCGTCAGCCACGCCTTCCACAGCCCGCTGATGGAGCCGATGCTCGCCGAGTTCGCCGCCGTCGCCGCCGGCATCGACTACGCCCCGCCGACCGTGCCGCTCGTGTCCAACCTGACCGGCCGGGTCGCCGACCCCGAGCTGATCTGCACCCCCGACTACTGGGTGCGGCACGTGCGCGACGCCGTCCGGTTCGCCGACACCGTCGCCCACCTGCACTCCCTCGGCGTCTCCACGCTGCTGGAGGTCGGCCCCGACACCGTGCTCACCGCCCTGGCCGCCGACGCGCTGCCCGACGCCGGCCGCACCCTCGTCACCGGCGTCCAGCGGCCCGGCCGGGGCGAGGCCGAGGCGCTGCTCGGCGCGCTGGCCCGGCTGCACTGCCACGGCGTACGGGTCGACTGGGCGGCGCTGCTGCCCGCCGCCGACCCGGTCACCCCGCCCACGTACGCCTTCCGGCACCAGCGGTACTGGCCAATCGGCGACGGCGACGTGCTGCGCACCGCCGAGCCGGCCGCCCCCGTCGCCGGTCCCGCCGACGAGGCGTTCTGGCAGGCCGTGGCCGACGCCGACGGCGATGCCCTCGCCACCCGCTTCGGCGTCGACCCGGACCGGCCGCTGCGCGACCAACTGCCCACCCTCGCCCACTGGCACCGGCAACGGCAGACCGACGCGCTCGTCGACGGCTGGCGCTACCGCATCACCTGGCCGCAGCGCCGCCTCACCGCCGGCCCCGCCACGGGGGAGTGGCTGCTGGTCGTCTCCACCCCCCCGGGCACCGACGCCGCCGACCGGATCGGCGCGCTGCTCGCCGCGCACGGCGGCACCGTGCGGACCGTCGCCGTCGACCCCGCCACGGTCACCCGCGCCGAGCTGGCCGGGCTGCTCGCCCCGGCGGCCGGCGCGGCCACCCGCACCGTGTCGCTGCTGGCCCTCGACGAGCGGCCCCACCCCCGCCACCCGGCCGTGCCCGCCGGGCTCACCGGCAACCTCGCCCTCGTCCAGGCCGTCACCGACGCCGCCCCCACCGGGCCGCTGTGGCTGCTCACCCGGCAGGCCGTCAGCACCGGCCCCGGCGACCCGATCGCCCACCCCGCCCAGGCCACCACCTGGGGACTCGGCCTGGTCACCGCCCTGGAACACCCCGCCCACTGGGGCGGCCTGCTCGACCTGCCGGCCGAGCTGGACCCGGCCGCCGGGGAACACCTGCTGCGGGCGCTGACCAACACCGACGCCGAGGACCAGATCGCGGTGCGTCCCCTCGGCAGCCACCTGCGCCGCCTCGCCCGCGCCGCCCGCGCCGAGCGGCCCGACGCCCCCGCCTGGCAGCCGCCGGACACCGTGCTGATCACCGGCGGCACCGGCGCGATCGGCTCGTACGCCGCCGCCTGGCTGGCCCGGCACGGCGCGCGCCGGCTCATCCTGGTCAGCCGGCGCGGCCCCGACGCCCCCGGCGTCGCCGCCACCCTCGCCGAGCTGGCCGACCTCGGCGCGCACGCCCGCGCCGTGGCCTGCGACCTGGCCGACCGCGACGCCGTCGCCGCCCTCGTCGCCGGCCTGCGCCGCGACGGCGAGACCGTACGCGCCGTCGTGCACGCCGCCGGCGTCGGCCGGCTCAACCCGGTCAGCGTCGTCGACGCCGACGAACTCGCCGACGTCGTCGCCGGCAAGACCGCCGGGGCCCGTCACCTCGACGAGTTCCTCGACCCCGACGACCTGGAACTGGTCGTCTACTTCTCGTCCATCGCCGCCGCGTGGGGCGTCGGCGACCACGGCGCGTACGCCGCCGGCAACGCCTTCCTCGACGCGTGGGCGCAGTCCCGGCCCGCCGGCCGGGCCCGGGTCGTCTCCGTCAACTGGGGACCGTGGGCCGGCGGCGGCATGGTCAGCGACGACCACGCCGTCGCGATGAGCCGCCGGGGCGTGTCCCTGCTCGACCGGGAACCCGCGATGGCCGCCCTGCGCGCCGCGATCACCGGCGACGGCACCGTGCTCACCGTCGCCGACGTCGACTGGGCCCGCTTCGCCCCCGTCTTCGCCTCCGCCCGGCCCCGGCCCCTGATCGGCGACCTGCCCGAGGTGGCGGCCCAGCGCGCCGGCGTCGACCCGGCCGCCGACGGCGGCGACGAGGTCCGCACCGGGCTGCGCAAGCGGCTCGCCGACCTCACCGCCGCCGAGCAGAACCGGCTGCTGGTCGACCTGATCCGCACCGCCGCCGCCGAGGTCATCGGCCACGACAGCCCGTACGCCCTGGAGGCCGACCGGCCGTTCCGGGACCTCGGCTTCGACTCGCTGACCGCCGTGGAGCTGCGCGGCCGGCTCGCCAGGGAGACCGGCCTCAACCCGGCCAGCTCGGTGGTGTTCGACTACCCGACCCCGCAGGCCCTCGCCGAGCACCTGCGCGGCGAACTGGTCAGCGAGGCGTCGGTGCAGGCGCTGCCGACGGTCGAGGAACTCGACGAGCTGGAGGCCGCCCTCGTCCGGCGCGACACCGACGACCTGGGTCGGGTCCGGGTCACCATGCGGCTACACCGGCTGCTGGAACGCCTCGGCGTCGCCGACCGGGGCGTCGGGGAGCGGCCCGACGAGGCCGCCGAGGTGGCCGACCGGCTGCGCGTCGCCAGCAACCAGGAGCTTTTCGATCTTGTCGACCGGGACCTCGGGCTTTCCTGAGTCACGCGACACGTACCGGTGCCACACGAGGGAGCGAGATCAACCATGGCGGACGAAGAGAGGCTGCGCGAGTACCTCACGCGGGTCATCGCCGAGCTGCACCAGACCCGCCAGCGGCTGCGCGAGGTCACCGCCGAGGAGTCCGAGCCGGTCGCCATCGTCGCGATGAGCTGCCGCTACCCCGGCGGCATCACCTCACCCGAGGCGCTGTGGGACTTCGTCTCCGCCGGCGGCGACGCCATCGGCGAGTTCCCCACCGACCGGGGCTGGGACCTCGACCGGCTGCACCACCCCGACCCCGACAACCCCGGCACCTCGTACACCGCCGCCGGAGGCTTCCTCTACGACGCCGGGCGCTTCGACGCCGCCCTGTTCGGCATCAGCCCCCGCGAGGCCCTCGCCATGGACCCCCAGCAGCGGCTGCTGCTGGAGGTCACCTGGGAGCTGTTCGAACGCGCCGGCATCGCCCCGCTGTCCCTGCGCGGCAGCCGCACCGGCGCGTTCGTCGGCACCTCCGGCCAGGACTACGCCGCCGTGCTGCACCGCGCCCCCGGCGTCGAGGGCTACGTCCTCACCGGCTCCGCCGCCAGCGTCGTCTCCGGCCGGCTCGCCTACACCTTCGGCCTGGAGGGGCCCACCGTCACCGTCGACACCGCCTGCTCGTCGTCGTCGGTCGCCGTCCACCTCGCCTGCCAGGCCCTGCGCCAGCGCGAGTGCGGCCTCGCCCTCGCCGGCGGCGCGACCGTGCTGGCCACCCCCGGCCCGTTCGTCGAGTTCTCCCGCCAGCGCGGGCTCGCCGCCGACGGGCGGTGCAAGTCGTTCGCCGCCGCCGCCGACGGCACCGGCTGGTCCGAGGGCGTCGGCATGCTGCTGCTCGAACGCCTCAGCGACGCCCGCCGCAACGGCCACCCCGTCCTCGGGATCATCCGCAGCTCCGCCGTCAACTCCGACGGCGCGTCCAACGGGCTCACCGCCCCCAACGGCCCCGCCCAGCAGCGGGTCATCCGGCAGGCCCTGGCCGGCGCGAAGCTCACCCCCGACCTCGTCGACGTCGTCGAGGCCCACGGCACCGGCACCACCCTCGGCGACCCCATCGAGGCCCAGGCTCTGCTCGCCACCTACGGCCAGGACCGGGGCGACGCCGCGCCGCTGCTGCTCGGCTCGATCAAGTCCAACCTCGGCCACAGCCAGGCCGCCGCCGGCATCGCCGGCATCATCAAGATGGTCATGGCGATGCGGCACGGCACCGTGCCCGCCACCCTGCACGTCGACGCGCCCACCCCGCACGTCGACTGGGCCGCCGGCGCGGTCACCCTCGTCACCGAGCCCACCCCGTGGCCCGCCGTGGACCGGCCCCGCCGGGCCGCCGTCTCCTCGTTCGGGATGAGCGGCACCAACACCCACCTCATCCTCGAACAGCCCGAGGCCGCCGCCGCGACCGCCGCCGACCGGCCCGAACCGCCCGCGCCCGTGCTGCTCACCGGCCGCACCCGGGCCGCGCTGCGCCGCCAGGCCGAGCAGTGGTCCCGGTACGTCGCCGACGCCGCCCCCCACCCCGCCGACGTCGCCTGGTCCTCGGTGGCCTCCCGCAGCCCCCTGGAGCACCGGGCCGTCGTCCTCGCCGACGACACCGACGGGCTGCTCGCCGCCCTGACCGCCCTCGCCGACGACCGGCCCGCCCCCGGCCTCGTCACCGGGTCCGCCGCCGAACGCGGCGCCGTCGCGTTCCTCTACTCCGGCCAGGGCGCCCAGCGTGCCGGGATGGGTCGGGAGCTGGCCGCCGCGTTCCCGGTGTTCGCGCAGGCCCTGGACGAGGTGTGCGGGGCGCTCGACGCGCATCTGCCTCGGCCGTTGCGGGAGGTGCTGTTCGCCGACGCCGGTACGCCCGAGGCGGCGCTGCTGGACCAGACGGTGTTCACCCAGGCCGGGCTGTTCGCGGTCGAGGTGGCGCTGCACCGGCTGCTCGGCTCCTTCGGGATCGCCCCGGACCTCGTCGCCGGCCACTCGATCGGGGAGGTCGTCGCGGCGCACGTCGCCGGGGTGTTCACCCTCGCCGACGCGGCGGCGCTGGTCGCGGCCCGGGGTCGGCTGATGCAGGCGTTGCCGGCCGGCGGGGCGATGCTCGCCGTCGCCGCTGACGAGGCATCGGTGGTCGAGTCCCTCGTCGGGGTGACCGGCCCGGTCGGGATCGCCGCGGTGAATGGTCCGGCCGCCGTGGTCGTCTCCGGTGCGGAGGCGGCCGTGGACGAGGTGGCCGGGCTGTGGGCCTCCCGTGGGGTGAAGACGCGGCGGCTGACCGTCAGCCACGCGTTCCACAGCCCGCTGATGGAGCCGATGCTGGCCGGGTTCGCGGCCGTCGTCGCGGGGCTGGATCTGCGTGCGCCGGCCCTGCCGGTCGTGTCGAACGTGACCGGTGAGCTGGTCGATCCGGTGGCGATCCGTACTGCGGACTACTGGGTGCGGCACGTGCGCGAGGCGGTCCGCTTCGCCGACGGCGTACGCACCCTGCGCGCCCACGGCGTCGGCACCTTCGTCGAGGTCGGCCCCGACGCCGTCCTCGCCGCCGCCGTCGAGGCGACCCTCCCCACCGTCGCCACCGCCCCCGACGTCGCCCCCGCCGCCGTCGTGCCCGCGCTGCGCCGCGACCGCCCCGAACGCCGCGCCCTGCTCGCCGCGCTCGCCCACCTGCACGTCGCCGGCACCGGCGTCCGCTGGGCCGACGTCCTCGCCGACCGGCCCGGCCGCCTCGTCGACCTGCCCACCTACCCGTTCGAGCGGCAGCACTACTGGGTGCCCGCCGAGGCCCCCGCCGACCCCGCCACCGGCACCGGGCCGCTCGACCACCGCTTCTGGGACGCCGTCGAACGCGCCGACCTCGACGCCCTGCGCGACACCCTCCACCTCGACGACGCCACCGCCGACTCCCTGCGCGCCCTGCTGCCCGCCCTCGCCGACTGGCGGCGGCAGCGGCAGGAACACACCGTCCTCGACGGCTGGCGGTACCGCGCCGAATGGCAGGTCACCGCCGAACTCACCCCCGGCCGGCTCGCCGGCACCTGGCTCCTCGCGCTCCCCGCCGGCCTCGCCGACGACCCGGCCGTGACCGCCGTCCGCGCCGCGCTCACCGACGCCGGTGCCGACCCGCTGCCGCTGACCGTCGCCCCCGACGCCGACCGCGCCGCCCTCGCCGCCGCCCTCGGTGACACCCCGCTCGCCGGGGTCGTCTCCCTGCTCGCCTGGGCACCATCGGCCGACGCCGCCGCCCTGCCCGGCCTCGCCGCCACCCTCGCCCTCACCCAGGCCCTCGGCGACGCCGGCCACGACGCCCCGCTGTGGCTGGTCACCCGGGGCGCCGTCGCCGCCGCCGCGTACGACCGGCTCGCCGAGCCCGCCCAGGCCGCCGTCTGGGGCCTCGGCCGGGTCGTCAGCGTCGAGGCCCCCCACCGCTGGGGCGGCCTCGTCGACCTGCCCACCCGACCCGACGCCCGCGCCGCCGGCCGGCTCGCCGCGATCCTCACCGGCACGACCGGCGAGGACCAGCTCGCCGTACGCGGCCCCGGCGTCTTCGCCCGCCGCCTCGTCCGCGCCGCCCTCGGCGACCGCACCCCGGCCCGCCGCTACACGCCCACCGGCACCGCCCTGATCACCGGCGGCACCGGCGGCCTCGGCGCGCGCGCCGCCCGCTGGCTCGCCGCCGCCGGCGCCGAACACGTCGTCCTCGTCAGCCGGCGCGGCCCCGCCGCCCCCGCCGCCGCCGACCTCGAAGCCGAACTCGCCGCCCTCGGCGCCCGGGTCACCGTCGCCGCCTGCGACATCGCCGACCGGGCCGCCCTCGCCGACCTGCTGCGCCGCGTCGAGGCCGACGGCCCGCCCGTGCGCACCGTCGTGCACACCGCCGGCGTCGCCCAGACCACCCCCCTCGCCGAGGTCACCGCCGCCGAACTGGCCGAGGTGACCGGCGGCAAGACCGCCGGCGCGACCCACCTGCACGACCTGCTCGCCGACCGGGACCTCGACGCCTTCGTCGTCTACTCGTCCATCGCCGCCACCTGGGGCAGCGCCGGCCAGGCCGGCTACGCCGCCGGCAACGCCTACCTCGACGCGCTCGTGCAGCAGCGCCGCGCCGACGGGCTCGCCGGCACCGCCATCGCCTGGGGCCCCTGGGCCGACGGCGGCATGCACGGGGCCGACTCCGACCAGCAGCTGCGCCGCCGGGGCGTACCGGCCATGGACCCCGCCGTCGCCATGGGCGCGCTCGCGCAGGCCCTCGACCACGACGACGTCACCCTCACCGTCGCCGACGTCGACTGGACCCGGTTCGCCCCCGCGTACGCCTCCGCCCGGCGGCGGCCCCTGCTGGAGGGCGTACCCGAGGCGAAGGCCGCCCTCGACGGCGGCGCGCCCACGGACGACGGCGACGACGGCCCGGCCGCGACCCTGCGCCGCCGGCTCGCCGGGCTCACCCCGGCCCGCCGCGAGGAGACCCTCGCCGACCTGATCCGCGACCACGCCGCCGACGTCCTCGGCCACGACGGCGGGCCCGCCGCCATCGGCGTCACCACCGCGTTCCGGGACCTCGGCTTCGACTCGCTCACCGCCGTGGAGCTGCGCAACCGGCTCGCCGCCGCCACCGGGCAGGCCCTGCCCACCACCGTCGTCTTCGACCACCCCAGCCCGATCGTGCTGGCCCGCTTCCTGCTCGGCGGCCTCCTCGGCGACGCCGCCGACCCCACTCCGGCCGCCGCCGCGCCCACCGTGGACGGCGACGACCCGGTCGCCATCGTCGGCATGGCCTGCCGCTACCCCGGCGGCATCGCCGACCCCGACCAGCTCTGGCGGCTCGTCGCCGACGGCGTCGACGCCATCGGCGACTTCCCCACCAACCGGGGCTGGGACCTCGACCGGCTCTTCGACCCCGACCCCGCCACCCCCGGCACCAGCTACGCCGACCAGGGCGGCTTCCTGCACGACGCCGCCGACTTCGACCCCGGCTTCTTCGGCATCTCCCCGCGCGAGGCCGCGGCGATGGACCCGCAGCAGCGGTTGTTGCTGGAGGCGTCGTGGGAGGCGGTGGAGCGGGCAGGGGTTGATCCGGCGGGGTTGCGGGGTTCGCGAACAGGGGTGTTCGTCGGCACCAACGGCCAGGACTATGGGGCCCTGTTGATGATGTCCGCCGATGCTGCGGAGGGCTTCGCGGGCACCGGCAACGCGGCGAGCGTGGTGTCGGGTCGGGTGGCGTACGCGTTGGGGTTGGAGGGGCCGGCGGTGTCGGTGGACACGGCGTGTTCGTCGTCCCTCGTCGCGTTGCACCTGGCGGTGCAGGCGCTGCGCCGGGGCGAGTGCGATCTCGCGCTGGCCGGCGGCGTCACCGTGATGACCACCCCCGCCACCTTCGCCGAGTTCTCCCGCCAGCGGGCCCTGGCCGCCGACGGCCGGTGCAAGGCGTTCGCCGAGGCGGCCGACGGCACCGGGTGGGGTGAGGGCGTCGGAGTGCTGCTCGTCGAGCGGCTGTCGGACGCCCGGCGTAACGGTCACACGGTTCTCGCGGTGGTGCGCGGCTCCGCCGTCAACCAGGACGGCGCGTCGAACGGCCTGACGGCGCCGAACGGTCCGTCGCAGCAGCGGGTGATCCGGCAGGCCCTCGCGTCGGCGGGGCTGTCCCCGGTGGACGTGGACGTGGTGGAGGCGCACGGCACGGGCACCACCCTGGGCGACCCGATCGAGGCACAGGCGCTCCTGGCGACCTACGGCCAGGACCGGGGCGACGCCGCGCCGCTGCTGCTCGGGTCGATCAAGTCGAACATCGGCCACACCCAGGCCGCCGCCGGCGTCGCCGGGATCATCAAGATGGTGCAGGCCATGCGGCACGGGACCGTGCCCGCAACCCTGCACGTGGACGCCCCGTCCGGGCACATCGACTGGACGGCCGGAGCCGTGGAGCTGGTCACCGAGGCCACCCCGTGGCCCGGGGCGGGCCGGCCGAGGAGGGCAGCCGTCTCCTCGTTCGGCATGTCCGGCACCAACGCCCACGTCATCGTCGAGCAGGGCGACGAGTCCGCCGCCCCGACCGCCACCGGCGTCCCCGGGCTGCTCGCCGCCGACGTGACGGTGTGGCCGGTGTCGGCGCGGTCGAAGGCGGCGCTGGCCGGTCAGGCGGCCCGGTTGGCCGCGTACGTGCGGGAGCACGGCGACGTGGACCCGGCGGTGGTCGGTTGGTCCCTGGCGACGACCCGGTCGACGTTCGACCAGCGGGCCGTGGTGGTCGGGTCGGGCGTGGAGGAACTTCTCGCCGGTCTGGACGCGCTTGCCGCAGGCGCTCCGGCGGGCAACGTGGTGTCGGGTGTGGCGTCGGGTCATGGTCCGGGTCCGGTGTTCGTGTTCCCGGGTCAGGGTGCGCAGTCGGCGGGGATGGCCGCCGGTCTGGTGGGTCGTGCGCCGGTGTTCGACGCCCGCCTGGCCGAGTGTCAGCGTGCCCTTGCCCCGTACCTCGACGTGGATCTCGTGTCGGTGCTGACCGGGGATGACGAGTCGTGGTTGGAGCGGGTGGAGGTGGTGCAGCCGGTCCTGTGGGCCGTGGGCGTCGCCCTGGCCGCGGTGTGGGAGCACGCGGGCGTGGTGCCGCAGGCGGTGATCGGCCACTCGCAGGGCGAGATCGGCGCCGCCTGCGTCGCGGGCACTTTGTCCCTGGAGGACGCGGCGAAGACGGTCGCCCTGCGGTCGCGGGCGCTTGCGGTGTTGCGGGGGACTGGTGCGATGGCGTCGGTGGACCTGCCCGCCGAGGCGGTCACCGCCCGCCTCGCGGGGTTCCCGGGTGTGGGTGTGGCGGCGGTGAACGGCCCGTCGACGGTGGTCGTCTCGGGTCCGCCGCAGCCCGTCGCGGACCTCGTGCAGGCGTGTCAGGACGAGGGAATCCGGGCGCGGTTGATCCCGGTGGACTACGCGTCGCACTCCCCGTCGGTGCAGGAGGTGGCGGAGCGGCTGCGTGCCGATCTGGTCGACGTCACTCCGCAGCCCGGTCACACCCGGCTCGTGTCGACGTTGACGGGTGACTGGGTCGAGCCGGGGAGCATGACGGCCGACTACTGGTACGACAACCTGCGGCAGACGGTGCAGTTCGACGCGGCCGTCCGGGTCGCGCTCGCGGCCGGGCACACCATGTTCGTGGAGATCTCCCCGCACCCGGTGCTGACGATGCCGGTCACGGCGATCCTCGACGACGCCGGGGCAACCGGCCACACCCTCGGCAGCCTGCGCCGGGGCGACGACGACCCGACCCGGCTGCTGACCAACCTCGCCACCGCGCACGCCATCGGCCTGCCCGTCGACCTGACGAAGGTCCTCGCCCAGGCCGACGTGGTGCCGCTGCCCACGTACGCGTTCGACCACCACCGGTACTGGCTGGAGCCGCCCGCGCACCAGGTCCGGGACGTCGGCTCCGCCGGCCTCCAGGACGCCGGGCACCCGCTGCTCAGCGCCGCGATTCCCGTCGCCGACGACCAGACGGTCGTGCTCACCGGCCGGCTGTCGGTGCGTACCCACCCGTGGCTCGTGGACCATGCCGTCGGCGGGGCGGTGATCGTCCCCGGGACCGGGATCGTCGACATGGTCGTCCGGGCCGGCGACGAGGTCGACGCCGGTCAGGTCGGCGACCTCACGCTGATCAGCCCGCTCACCCTCCCGCCGGCCGGGGCCGTGCAGGTGCAGGTGCGCGTCGGCGCGCCCAGCGGCACCGGCGAGCGGACCGTCACCGTGCACTCCCGACCCGAGGGCGACGGCGACGGCGAGTGGACCCGGCACGCCGAGGGCCTGCTGCTGCCGCAGCTCCCCACCCCGCTGGTCGTGCCGGGGGAGTGGCCGCCCGCCGACGCCGTCGAGGTCGACGCGGACCTCGACGCCTGGTACGCGGAGATGGCCGGCGGCGGGCTCGGCTACGGCCCGGCCTTCCGGGGCCTGCGCCGGGTGTGGCGCGGCGTCGACGAGGCGTACGCCGAGGTGGCCCTGCCCGACGCGGTGGCCGCCGACGCGCCCCGGTTCGGCCTGCATCCCGCCCTGTTCGACGCGGCGCTCCAGGCCAGCGGCCTCGCCGGGCTGCTCGGCGACGGCAGCCGCGACGGCGACGTGGCCGCCGACGGCGACACCGCCGGCACCGGCTGGATGCCGTTCGCGTTCCGCGCTGTCGGCCTGCACGCCCACGGGGCGACCCGGCTGCGGGTGCGGCTGCGTCCCCTCGGCCCCGACACCCTCGCCGTCACGCTCGCCGACACCGCCGGGCAGCCCGTCGCCACCGTCGAGTCGCTGACGTTCCGTCCGGTCGCCGCCGGCCGGGCCGACGAGGCCGCCGCCCTGCGCCGCAACTGCCTGTTCCACCTCGACTGGACGCCGCTGGAGCAGACGCCGCCGGAGCGCGCCGACGCGACGGGCGGCGCCCGCTGGGCGCTGCTCGGCGACGACCCGTCCGGCCTCGCCGCCGTGCTGGCCGACGCCGGGCACCCCGTGACCGCCCACGCCGACCTGGCCGCCCTCGCCGCCGAGGTCGAGCGCTGCGGCGACGTACCCGATGTGGTGGTCGCGCAGTGGGCCGGCGCGGACCCGGCGCGGGCCGGCGACGCCGCGCACGACGCGGCCCGGGACGCCCTCGCGCTCGTGCAGGGTTGGCTCGCCGAGCCCCGCCTGGAGCGGTCCCGCCTGGTGCTGCGCACCGCCGGGGCGGTCGGCGCGGCCCCCGGCGAGGCCCCCCGCGACCTGGCGCGCGCCGCCCTGTGGGGGCTGGTCCGCTCGGCGCAGGCCGAGCACCCCGGCCGGTTCACGCTGCTGGACGTCGACGGCGACGCCGGCTGCCTCGCGGCCGTCCCGGCGGCCGTCGCCTCCGCCGAACCGCAGGTCGCCGTGCGCGACGGCGCGCTGCTCGTGCCCCGGCTGGTGCGGGCCCGCGACGCCGGCACGCTGGCCCTGCCCGGCGACGACGTGCCGTGGCGGCTTGACGTCACCGAGAAGGGCACCCTGGAGAACCTGGCCGTGCTGCCCTGCCCCGAGGTCACCGAAGCGCTGCCGGCCGGGCAGGTACGGGTCGCGATGCGCGCCTCCGGCCTCAACTTCCGGGACGTGGTGCTGACCCTCGGCATGGTCCCCGACCAGGAGGTGCTGGGCAACGAGGGCGCGGGCGTGGTGCTCGACGTCGGCCCCGGCGTCACCGGCGTGGCCCCCGGCGACCGGGTGATGGGCCTGTTCTCCGGCTCGTTCGCCAGCGTCGCCGTCACCGACCACCGCCTCGTCACCCGCATCCCCGACGGCTGGTCGTACGCGGAGGCCGCCGCCGTGCCGGTGGTCTTCCTCACCGCCTGGTACGGCCTGGTGGAGCTGGCCCGCCTCGACGCCGGCGAGTCCGTGCTGGTGCACGCGGCGGCCGGCGGCGTCGGCATGGCCGCCGTGCAGATCGCCCGCCACGTCGGCGCGGAGGTCTACGGCACGGCCAGCCCCGGCAAGTGGCCGGCGCTGCGCGCCACCGGCTTCGACGACGACCACGTCGCCTCCTCCCGCAGCCTCGACTTCGTCGACGCGTTCCGCGACCGCACCGGCGGGCGCGGCGTCGACGTGGTGCTCAACGCGCTCAGCGGCGAGTACGTGGACGCTTCGCTGCGGCTGCTCGCTCCCGGCGGCCGGTTCGTCGAGATGGGCAAGACCGACAAGCGGGACCCCCAGCGGGTCGCCGCCGACCACCCCGGCGTCAGCTACCAGGTGTTCGACCTCATCGAGGCCGGCCAGGACAAGATCGGCGAGATGCTCGCCGAGCTGGTCGCGCTGTTCGCCACCGGCGCGCTGCGCCCGCTGCCCCGCCGCGACTGGGACGTCCGGCGCGCCCCGGAGGCGTTCCGCTTCCTCAGCCAGGCCCGGCACGTCGGCAAGCTCGCCCTGAGCATCCCGCAGCCGCCCCGCCTCGACGGCACCGTCCTCGTCTCCGGCGCGACCGGCACCCTCGGCGCGCTGCTCTGCCGGCACCTGGTCACCGCCCACGACGCCCGGCAGCTCCTGCTGGTCAGCCGGCGCGGCCCCGACGCCGAGGGCGCCGACGCGCTGCTGGCCGACCTCAAGGCGCTCGGCGCGGACGTGTCGATCGTCGCCGCCGACCTGGCCGACCCCGACGCCGTCGCCGACGTGCTGTCCCTGGTGGACGCCCGGCACCCGCTGCGGGCCGTCGTGCACGCGGCCGGCGTCCTCGACGACGCCACCGTCGAATCGCTCACCCCCGACCGGCTCGCCGCGGTGCTGCGGCCGAAGGTCGACGCCGCCTGGAACCTGCACAATGCCACGACCGGCCACGAGCTGACCGCGTTCGTGCTGTTCTCCGCCGCCGCCGGGGTGTTCGGCGGCCCGGGGCAGGGCAACTACGCCGCCGGCAACGCGTTCCTCGACGCCCTCGCCGAGCACCGGCGGGCCCTCGGCCTGCCGGCGGTCTCCCTCACCTGGGGCCGGTGGGCGCAGGCCAGCGGCATGACCGGGCACCTCGACGCCGCCGACATCCGCCGCCTCGACCGGGGCGGCATGGCCGCCCTGTCCAACGACGAGGCCCTTGCCCTGTTCGACGCCGCCTGGCGGTCCGAGCGGGCCGTGCTGATGCCCGCGAAGATCAGCACCGGGGTCGCCGCGCCGGGCGCGCCCGTGCACCCGCTGCTGACCGGGCTGGTCCGCGCCGCCGGCCGCCGGGCCGCCGCCGGTGAGGCCCCCGACGGGCAGGCGTACGCCGCGCGGCTCGCCGGCCTCACCGCCGACAAGCGGGTACGCGCCCTGCGCGACCTGGTGCTGTCGAACGTCGCCGTCGTCCTCGGTCACGGCGACCCGGCCGGCATCGAGCCGACCCGCGCCTTCCGCGAACTCGGCTTCGACTCGCTGACCGCCGTGGAGCTGCGCAACCGGCTCGGGGCGGCCACCGGGCTGCGGCTGCCCGCCACCCTCGTCTTCGACAATCCGACGCCGGCGGCGCTCGCCGCGCACCTCGCCGACCAGCTCGCCCCGGCGGCGGGGTCCGGGGCCGGCACCGACGGGGCCGGGGGCGGCGCGTCGGGCGGGGCCGGTCTGGACCTCGACCGCATCGAGGCGGCCCTCGCCGGTCTCGACCCGGCCGACGACGAGTTCCGCCGCATCACCGACCGGCTGCACGGCCTGCTGGACCGGCTGGCCGAGCGGCAGTCCGACGCGGGCGACGACGACCTGGAGTCGGCCACCGCCGACAACATCTTCGACCTGATCGACCGCGAGCTGGAGACGTCGTGACCAGCCGCAACGACCACGGCATGCCGAGTGAGGTGGGTCCACGGTGAGCAACGAGGACGAGAAGTACGTCGAGTACCTGAAGCGTACGACCTCGGAGCTGCGGCGCACCCGGCGTCGGCTGCGGGAGCTGGAGGCCCGCGACGGCGAACCCATCGCCATCGTGGCGATGAGCTGCCGCTACCCCGGCGGGGTCGCCTCGCCCGAGCAGCTCTGGGACCTCGTCCGCGACGGCGGGGACGGCATCGGCCCGTTCCCCGCCGACCGGGGCTGGGACCTCGACCGGCTGTTCCACCCCGACCCCGACCACCCCGGCACCAGCTACGTCTCCGAGGGCGGCTTCGTCTACGACGCCGCCGACTTCGACGCCGACCTGTTCGGCATCAGCCCCCGCGAGGCCCTCGCGATGGACCCGCAGCAGCGGCTGCTGCTGGAGACCGCGTGGGAGTCGTTCGAGCGCGCCGGCCTGCCCGTGGCCACCATGCGCGGCAGCCGCACCGGCGTGTTCGTCGGCGCCGCCTCCCACGGCTACGACGGGATCATGGCGCAGGCCGAGAACGGCGAGGGACACCTGCTCACCGGCAACGCCACCAGCGTCATCTCCGGCCGCGTCGCGTACACGCTCGGCCTCGAAGGGCCGGCCGTCACCGTCGACACCGCCTGCTCGTCGTCGCTCGTCGCGATCCACCTCGCCGCGCAGGGGCTGCGCAACGGCGACTGCGAGCTGGCGTTGGCCGGCGGCGTGACCGTCATGCCCACCCCGGCGGTCTTCGTCGGCTTCAGCCGGCAGCGCGGGCTGGCCGCCGACGGCCGGTGCAAGGCGTTCGCCGCCGCCGCCGACGGCACCTCCTGGTCGGAGGGCGTCGGCATGCTGCTGCTCGCCCGGCTCTCCGACGCCCGACGCCACGGGTACCCGATCCTCGCCGTCGTGCGGGGCAGCGCCGTCAACTCCGACGGCGCGTCCAACGGCCTGTCCGCCCCGCACGGCCCCTCCCAGGTGCGCGTCATCCGCCAGGCCCTCGCCTCGGCGCGCCTGTCGCCGGTGGACGTGGACGTGGTCGAGGCGCACGGCACCGGCACCCGGCTCGGCGACCCGATCGAGGCGCAGGCGCTGCTCGCCACGTACGGGCAGGACCGCCAGACGCCCCTGCTGCTGGGGTCGGTCAAGTCGAACATCGGCCACACCCAGGCCGCCGCAGGCGTCGCCGGTGTGATCAAGATGGTGCAGGCCATCCGACACGGCGTCGTGCCGCCCACCCTGCACGTCGACGCGCCGTCGCAGCACATCGACTGGACCGCCGGCGCCGTGGAACTCGCCACCGAGGCGCGGCCGTGGCCGGCCGTGGACCGGCCGCGCCGGGCCGCCGTGTCGTCGTTCGGCGTCTCCGGCACCAACGCCCACACCATCATCGAGCAGGCCCCCGAGCCCGAGGTCGCGGCCGAGCCCGCCCCCGCCGCGCGGGCGCTCCCCGCCGTGCCGGTGCTGCTGTCCGCCCGCACCGACGCCGCCCTCGCCGCGCAGGCGGGCCGCTGGGTCGCCCGGCTGGACGCCGACCCCGACGCGCGTCCCCTGGACGTGGCCTGGTCGTCGGCCACCGCCCGCGCCGCGCTGGACAGCCGGGCCGTGGTGACGGCCACGGGCCGCGACGACCTGCTCGCCGGGCTGCGCGCCCTCGCCGCCGGCACCCCGGCCGGCAACGTCCTGTCCGGTACGGCCACCTCGCGCGGCCACCTCGCCGTTCTCTTCTCCGGTCAGGGGGCGCAGCGTGCGGGCATGGGTCGGGAGTTGTACGCCGCGTTCCCGGTGTTCGCGTCGGCGCTGGACGAGGTGTGCGGTCACCTGGACCGTGGGTTGCCGCAGCCATTGAAGTCGGTGTTGTTCGCCTCGGAGGGTTCCGCCGAGGCGGGGCTGTTGGATTCGACGGTGTTCACGCAGGCGGGGTTGTTCGCGGTCGAGGTGGCCCTGTTCCGTCTGGTGGAGTCCTTCGGGATCGTGCCGGATTTCGTGGGTGGTCATTCGGTCGGTGAGATCGCGGCGGCGCATGTGGCGGGGGTGTTGTCCCTGGAGCATGCGTGTGCCCTGGTGGCGGCGCGGGGCCGCCTGATGCAGGCGTTGCCGGCCGGGGGCGGGATGCTGGCCGTCAACGCGGCCGAGGCCGACGTGCTGTCGTCGCTGGACGGGCTGACCGGCCGGGTGGGGATCGCCGCCGTCAACGGTCCTGAGTCCGTCGTGGTGTCGGGTGCGGTGGACGCTCTCGACGTGGTGGAGCAGGTGTGGCGGGGTCGGGGCGTGCGGACCCGCCGGTTGGCGGTGAGTCACGCTTTCCACAGCCCCCTGATGGAGCCGATGCTGGACAGGTTCCGGGCGGTCCTGTCGCGGTTGACGTTCTCTGTGCCGGTGTTGCCGTTGGTGTCGAACGTGACGGGGGCGTTGGCCGATCCCGACGAGGTTCGCAGTGTCGACTACTGGGTGCGGCACGTCCGGGAGGCGGTGCGGTTCGCCGATGGGGTGGCGGTGTTGCGCTCTGCGGGGGTGGACACGTTCCTGGAGGTGGGCCCGCAGAGTGTGTTGACGGCGCTGACGGCGGACGCCGTGTCCGGCGGCGGGGACGTGCTGGCGGTGGCGGCTCAGCGTCGGGATCGGCCGGAGGTGTCGGGTCTGCTGGCTGCCCTGGCGGAGTTGCACGTCAACGGGGTGCCGGTGGGGTGGCGGCCGTGGTTCGCCGACACGGGGGCGTCCCGGGTGGACCTGCCCACGTACGCGTTCCAGCACCAGCGGTTCTGGCCCGAGGGCGGCGCGGTCGCCGCCGCGCAGGCCGTCCACGCCGCCGGAGCCGAGGGTGACTTCTGGGCCGCCGTCGAGCGGGGCGACCTGACGGAGGTGGCGTCCCACCTGGCCGTGCAGGACGATCCCGCCGCGATTGAGGCGCTCGCCCCCGCCGTACCGGTGCTGTCGTCGTGGCGGCGGGCCCGCCAGCGTGACGCCGCGCTGGACGCCTGGACGTACCGCGTCGCCTGGCACCCCGTCCGCCCGGCCCCCGCCCGGTCCCTGACGGGCCGCTGGCTGGTCGTCACCCCCACCCTCCCCGCCGATCTTGCAGTTGGGGCCCCCGAAACGGGTGGAACGGGGCTTTTGTCGGGGCCGCAACTGCAAGATCGCGGGGTGGTGGAGGCGCTCCGCCGGGGCGGGGCGCAGGTCGGGGTGCTCGGGGTCGGTGGCTCGGTCGGGCGGGGGGAGCTGGGGGAGGCGCTGCGGCGGCTCGGGGAGCCGGAGTGGGCCGGGGTGGTGTGCCTGCTGCCCGAGCGGGACGCGCCGCTGCCGGACGCCCCCGCCGTGCCCGCCGGCACCGCGCTGCTGCTCACCCTCGCCCAGGCGCTCGCCGACACCGGCCTGACCGGCCGGCTGTGGTGCCTCACCCGGGGCGCGGTCTGCGTCGGCGGCGGCGAGCGCGTCGCCGACCCGTCGGCGGCGGCGGCCTGGGGCCTCGGCCGGGTGATCGCCCTCGAACAGCCCGACCGCTGGGGCGGCCTCGTCGACCTGCCCGGCGCCGGCGGCGGCATTGGCGACGACCGGCTCGACCGGGCGAGCGGGGACGCCCTGCTCGCCGTCCTCGCCGACGCCGGCCACGACCAGGTGGCGATCCGCCCGCAGGGCGTCTTCGGCCGGCGGCTCGTGCCCGCCGCTGCGCCGGTCGGGTCGGGGTGGCGTCCGTCGGGGACGGTGCTGGTGACCGGTGGCACGGGTGCGTTGGGTCGGCACACGGCCCGGTGGTTGCTGGCGAACGGGGCTGCCGAGGTGGTCCTCGCGTCCCGGCGGGGCCCGGACGCTCCCGGTGCCGCCGAGCTGATCGAGGAGCTGGCCGGGGCGGTGCGGGTCGTCGCCTGCGACGTCACCGACGCCGGGGCGGTCGCCGCGCTTGTCGGCGGGCTGCCCGCGCTCACCGCCGTCGTGCACACCGCCGGGGTCGTCGACGACGGCGTCCTCGACGGCCTCGACCCGGCCCGGATGCAGGCCGTCCTCGCCGGCAAGGCCACCGCCGCCCGGGTGCTGCACGACGCCACCGCCGGCCGGGACCTCGACGCGTTCGTGCTGTTCTCCTCCCTCGCCGGGGTCGTCGGCAGCGCCGGGCAGGGCAACTACGCGGCGGCCAACGCCTACCTCGACGCGTTCGCCGCGTGGCGGCACGCCCAGGGGCTGCCCGCCACCGCCGTCGCCTGGGGAGCCTGGGCCGCCGACGGCATGGCCGCCGCCACCGCCGCGCTCACCGCCCGGCTCACCCGGGGCGGCATCAACCCGTTGCCCGCCGCCGAGGCCGTCGCCGCCCTCGGCCGGGTCGTCAACGCCGCCGGGCCGGCCGTCACCGTCGCCGACGTCGACTGGGGACGCCTCGCCGCGTCCTGGGGGCGGCCGAACCCGCTGATCGCGGCCCTGCCCGGGGTGCCCGCCGTGGCGAGCGGCACCGTCCGGGCCGTCGTCGTCGGCCGGTCCCTGCCGCAGCTCACCGAACTGGTCCGCACCCAGGCCGCCGTGGTGCTCGGCTACCCGGCGGGGCAGCCGCTGCCCGACCGCACCTTCCGCGACCTCGGCTTCGACTCGCTCACCGCCGTCGAGCTGCGCAACCGGCTCACCGCCGAGACGGGCATGACCCTGCCCGCCACCCTCGTCTTCGACCACCCCACCGTCGCCGAGCTGGCCGCCCACCTGCACGGGCTGACCAACCGGCTGCCCGGCGACACCCCCGGCGACGTCGTCGCCGCCGGTGCCGACACCCACCGCGAGCCCGTCGCCATCGTCGCGATGAGCTGCCGGTTCCCCGGCGGGGTCAGCTCGCCGGAACAACTGTGGGACCTCCTCGCCGACGGCACCGACGCGATGACCCTGATGCCCGGCGAGCGCGGCTGGAACATTGCCGAGCTGTACCACCCCGACCCCGAGCACCTCGGCACCAGCTACGTGCGGGAGGGCGGCTTCGTCGCCGGGGCCGGCGAGTTCGACCCCGCGTTCTTCGGCATCAGCCCCCGCGAGGCCCTCGCCATGGACCCGCAGCAGCGGCTGCTGCTGGAGGCCACCTGGGAGGCGTTCGAGCGGGCCCGGATCGACCCGACCGCGCTGCGCGGCAGCCGCACCGGCGTGTACGTCGGCACCAACGGCCAGGACTACGGCTCGCTGCTGATGGCCGCCGGGGACGTCGACGAGAACTACCTCGCCACCGGCACCTCCGCGAGCGTCATCTCCGGTCGGCTGTCGTACACCTTCGGGCTGCACGGCCCGGCCGTCACCGTCGACACCGCCTGCTCGTCGTCGCTGGTCGCCCTGCACCTCGCCGCCCAGGCCCTCCAGGCGGGGGAGTGCGACCTCGCCCTCGCCGGCGGCGCCACCGTCATGGCCACCCCCGGCATCTTTGTCGGCTTCTCCCGCCAGCGCGGGCTGGCCGCCGACGGCCGGTGCAAGCCGTTCGCCGGGGCCGCCGACGGCACCGGCTGGGGCGAGGGCGTCGGCCTGCTGGTGCTCCAGCGGCTCTCCGACGCCCGCCGCGACGGCAACCCCGTCCTCGCCGTCGTGCGAGGCAGCGCCGTCAACCAGGACGGGGCGTCCAACGGGCTGACCGCCCCCAACGGGCCCGCCCAGCAGCGGGTCATCCGGCAGGCCCTCGCCAACGCCGGCCTCACCGCCGACCAGGTCGACGCCGTCGAGGCGCACGGCACCGGCACCACCCTCGGCGACCCGATCGAGGCGCAGGCGCTGCTGGCCACGTACGGGCAGGACCGGCCCGCCGACCGTCCCCTGTGGCTGGGCTCCATCAAGTCGAACATCGGCCACACCCAGGCCGCCGCCGGCGTCGCCGGGGTCATCAAGATGGTCCTGGCTATGCGGCACGGGGTGCTGCCGCCCACGCTGCACGTCGACGAGCCCACCCCGCACGTCGACTGGTCCGCCGGCCACGTCGCGCTGCTCACCGAGGCCCGCCCGTGGGAGCCCGCCGACGGCGTCCGCCGCGCCGGCGTCTCCTCGTTCGGCATCAGCGGCACCAACGTGCACACCATCCTCGAACAGGCCCCCGAGGAGGAGATCGCCGAGGAGCGGGCCGCCGCGCCGGCACGGGAGCTGCCCTGGGTGCTGTCCGGGCGCACCGCCGACGCCCTCGCCGCCCGCGCCCGCGACCTCGCCGCCCACCTCGACACCGTCGCCGACGACGCGCTCGCCGACGTCGGCTGGTCCCTGGTGGACACCCGCGCCGCCCACGACCACCGGGCCGTCGTCCTCGCCGCCGACCGCGCCGGCCTGACCGCCGCGCTGGGCGCGCTCGCCGCCGGACACCCCGCCCCGGACACCGTCACCGGCACCGGTACGCCCGGCGAGGTGGCCTTCGTCTTCCCCGGCCAGGGCTCCCAGTGGGTCGGGATGGCCGCCGAACTCCTCGACACCGCCCCCGTGTTCGCCGACACGTTCGCCGCCTGCGCCGAGGCCCTGCGCCCGTACGTCGACTGGTCGCCCGTCGACGTGGTACGCGGCGCGCCCGACGCGCCGTCCCTGGAGCGCGTCGACGTCGTCCAGCCCACCCTGTTCGCCGTCGGCGTCTCCCTCGCCGCCCTCTGGCAGTCGTACGGGGTCAGCCCCGCCGCCGTCGTCGGCCACTCGCAGGGCGAGATCGCCGCCGCGTACGTCGCCGGGGCCCTCACCCTCGACGACGCGGCGGCCGTGGTCGCCCTGCGCAGCCGGATCATCGCCGGCATCGCCGGCGACGGCGGCATGGTCTCCGTCGCCACCACCGCCGACGAGGCCACCGCCACCATCACCCGCTGGGACGGCCGCGTCGCGCTCGCCGCCGTCAACGGCCCCACCTCCGTCGTCGTCTCCGGCGACTCCGCCGCCCTCGACGAACTCGTCGCCCACTACGAGGCGCGCGGGACCCGGGTCCGCCGGGTGCCCGTCGACTACGCCTCCCACTCGGCGCACGTCGAGCCGCTGCGCGAGCAACTGGTCGACCTGCTCGCCGGCCTGACCCCCCGCACCGGCGAGATCCGGTTCCGGTCCACGGTGACCGGCGACTGGCTCGACACCACGAGCCTCGACGCCGACTACTGGTACCGCAACCTGCGGCAGACCGTCCGCTTCGACGAGGCGGTGCGCAGCCTCGTCGCCGCCGGCTACCAGACGTTCGTCGAGGTCAGCGCCCACCCGGTGCTCACCATGGCCGTGCAGGAGAGCGTCGAGCTGGCCGCCGCCGACCCGGGCGCGGTCACCGTCACCGGCACCCTGCGGCGCAACGAGGGCGACCTCGGCCGGTTCCACCGGGCCGCCGCCGAGGTCTTCACCGGGGGTACGCCCGTCGACTGGCGACCCGCGTACGCCGGGCTGCCCGCGCGCCGCCGCGACCTGCCCACGTACCCGTTCCAGCGGCAGCTCTACTGGCCGCAGCCCGCCACCACCACCGCCGCCCCGGCCACCGGCCCGGCCACCGAGGGTGAGTCCGACGCCCGGTTCTGGGCCGCCGTCGAGAACGGGGACCTGACCGCGCTCACCGCCGAACTGGCCGACGCCACCGATGGCGGCACCGTGCCCGAGGCGGCGTTCGCCGACGTGCTGCCCGCCCTCGCCGCCTGGCGACGCCGGCACCGCGACCAGGCCACCATCGACTCGTGGCGGTACCGCGACGCCTGGCTGCCCGTCGGCGCGGACGGCGGCGACGAGCCCGCCCTCGCCGGCACCTGGTGGCTGGTCACCGGCCCGGACGACACCGGCACCGGCACCGACGACGCGGGCACCGGCACCGGCACCGACGACACCGGCACCGGCACTGCCGCCGGACAGCGGGCTGGCGCCGGGCTGGCCGCGTTCACCCGCGACGCCCTCACCCGGCGCGGCGCGACCGTCGTACCCGTGGCCCTGGCCGCCGACCGGACCGATCGTGCCGCCCTCGGGGCCCGGCTGCGCGACCTCGCCGCCGCCCACCCCGCCGCCGGGATCGTCTCCCTGCTCGCCCTCGACGAGACGCCCACGCCCACCCACCGCCACGTGCCCGTCGGCTTCGCCGCCACCGTCACCCTCACCCAGGCCCTTGGCGACGCGGGCGTCCGCGCCCCGCTGTGGGCGCTGACCTGCGGCGCGGTCTCCACCGACCCCGCCGACCCGCTGCCGCACCCCGGGCAGCAGCTCGCCTGGGGCTTCGGCCGGGTCGCCGCCCTCGAACACCCCGACCGCTGGGGCGGCCTCGTCGACCTGCCCGCCGACCCCGACGACACCACCGGCCGCCGCCTCGCCCGCGTCCTCGCCGGCACGGACGGGGAGGACCAGGTGGCCCTGCGCCGGGCCGGCGCGTTCGGCCGGCGGCTGCTGCGCGCCCCGCTCGGCGACGCGCCCGCCACCCGCGACTGGCGGCCCTCCGGCACCGCCCTCGTCACCGGCGGCACCGGGGCCCTCGGCGGGCACATGGCCCGGTGGCTCGCCGCCAACGGCGCGTCCCACCTGGTGCTGCTCAGCCGGCGCGGCCGGCAGGCCGACGGCATCGCCGAGCTGGAGGCCGAGCTGACCGGGCTCGGCGCGCGGGTCACCGTGGCCGCCTGCGACGCCGCCGACCGCGACGCCCTCGCCGCCGTCATCGCCGACCTGCCGGCCGAACACCCGCTCACCGCCGTCGTGCACACCGCCGCCGTCCTCGACGACTCGGTCATCGACTCGCTCACCCTCGACCAGGTCGACTACGCGCTCAGCGCCAAGGTCACCGCCGCGCTCAACCTGCACGAGCTGACCCGCGACCACGACCTCGACGCGTTCGTGCTGTTCTCCTCCATGGCCGGCACCGTCGGCAGCTCCGGCGTCGGCAACTACGCCCCCGGCAACGCGTTCCTCAACGCCCTCGCCGAACACCGGCGTGGCCTCGGCCTGCCCGCCACCTCCATCGGCTGGGGCGCCTGGGGCGGCGGCGGCATGGCCGAGGGCGACTTCGGCCGGATGCTGCACCGCCACGGCGCGCCCGAGATGCACCCCCGGCTCGCCGTCGCCGCGCTGCACCAGGCCGTCGAGCACGACGAGACGTTCCTGACCATCTCCCACATCGCCTGGGACCGGTTCTACGTCGCGTTCACCGCCACCCGGCCCGGCCCGCTGATCGCCGAGATCCCCGAGGCGCAGCAGCTCGCCGCCAGCAAGGGCCTCGCCGAGGCGAAGGAGACCGACGAGGCCGGCCCCGCCGCCGCGTTCGGCCGGATGAGCGCCGACGAGCGCCGGGCCGCGCTGCTCGACCTGGTGCGCGGCCAGGCGGCCACCGTCCTCAAGTACGCCGGCGGCGACGCCGTCGACCCGCACCACGCGTTTCGGGACCTCGGCTTCGACTCGGTGACCGCCGTGGAGCTGCGCAACCGGCTCGCCACCGCCACCGGGCTGCGCCTGCCGGTGACCCTCGTCTTCGACTACCCCACCCCCACCGTCCTCGCCCGGCACCTGCACGAGGAACTCGGCGGCGGGGCCGAAGCGGCGGCGCACACCGCGTCGGTGCCGCTCACCGACGACGAGCCCGTCGCCATCGTCGCCATGTCCTGCCGGTTCCCCGGCGGCGCCGTCGACCCCGAACGGTTCTGGCAGATGCTGCACGCCGGCCGCGACGCCGTGTCCGACCTGCCCGGCGACCGGGGCTGGGACATCGACCGGCTGTACGACCCCGACCCCTATTCCTCCGGCACCTCCTACGTCCGCAGCGGGGCCTTCCTGTACGAGGCGGCGGACTTCGATGCGGCTTTCTTCGGCATTTCGCCCCGTGAGGCGATGGCGATGGACCCGCAGCAGCGGTTGTTGCTGGAGGCGTCGTGGGAGGCGGTGGAGCGGGCAGGGGTTGATCCGGCGGGGTTGCGGGGTTCGCGAACAGGGGTGTTCGTCGGCACGAATGGCCAGGACTATGGGGCCCTGCTGATGGTGGCCGTGGACGAGGTCGAGGGCTTCGCGGGCACCGGGAACGCGGCGAGTGTGGTGTCGGGTCGGGTGGCGTACGCGTTGGGGTTGGAGGGGCCGGCGGTGTCAGTGGACACGGCGTGTTCGTCGTCCCTCGTCGCGTTGCACCTGGCGGCGCAGGCGCTGCGGCGCGGCGAGTGCGACCTCGCCCTGGCCGGCGGCGTCACCGTGATGGCGACGCCGGGGCTGTTCGTGGAGTTCTCCCGCCAGCGCGGGCTGGCCGCCGACGGCCGGTGCAAGGCGTTCGCGGCCGGGGCGGACGGCACCGGCTGGGGCGAGGGCGTCGGGGTGCTCCTGGTGGAGCGGCTGTCGGACGCTCTGCGTAACGGTCACCGGGTCCTGGCGGTGGTGCGGGGCAGCGCGGTGAACCAGGACGGCGCGTCGAACGGGTTGACCGCGCCGAACGGTCCGTCGCAGCAGCGGGTGATCCGGCAGGCCCTGGCGTCGGCGGGGTTGTCCCCGGTGGACGTGGACGTGGTGGAGGCGCACGGCACGGGCACCACCCTCGGTGACCCGATCGAGGCGCAGGCGCTGCTGGCGACCTATGGGCAGGGGCGGGAGACGCCGCTGTTGTTGGGGTCGGTGAAGTCGAACATCGGCCACACGCAGGCGGCGGCCGGCGTCGCCGGGGTCATCAAGATGGTCCTCGCCATGCAGGAGGGTGTTGTTCCGGCGACGCTGCACGTGGACGCGCCGTCGCCGCACATCGACTGGTCGGCGGGCGCGGTGGATCTGGTCACCGAGGCGCGTCCGTGGCCGGTGGTGGACCGGCCGCGGCGGTCGGCGGTGTCGTCGTTCGGGATCTCCGGCACCAACGCCCACGTCATCCTCGAACTCCCCGACGCCCTGCCCTCCGCCGTCGAGGCCCCCGAAACCGGCGACCCGGCTGGTCCGGGCCTGATCGACGCCGACGTGACGGTGTGGCCGGTGTCGGCCCGGTCGCGGGCGGCCCTCGCCGGCCAGGCGGCCCGCCTCGCCCGGCACCTGCGCGACCACGGCGACCTGGAGCCGGCGGTGGTCGGTTGGTCCCTGGCGACGACCCGGTCCACGTTCGACCAGCGGGCCGCCGTGGTCGGGTCGGGTGTGGAGGAACTTCTCGCCGGTCTGGACGCGCTCGCCGCAGGCGCTCCGGCGGGCGGTGTGGTCAGTGGCGTGGCGTCGGGTCATGGTTCGGGCCCGGTGTTCGTGTTCCCGGGTCAGGGTGCGCAGTCGGCGGGGATGGCCGCCGGTCTGGTGGGCCGTGCGCCGGTGTTCGACGCGCGCCTGGCGGAGTGTCAGCGTGCCCTCGCTCCCTACCTTGACGTGGATCTCGTGTCGGTGTTGACGGGCGGGGATGAGTCGTGGCTGGAGCGGGTGGAGGTGGTGCAGCCGGTCCTGTGGGCCGTGGGCGTCGCCCTGGCCGCGGTGTGGGAGCAGGCGGGCGTGTCGCCGCAGGCGGTGATCGGGCACTCGCAGGGTGAGATCGGCGCGGCGTGCGTGGCGGGCATTCTGTCCCTGGACGATGCGGCGAAGACGGTCGCCCTGCGGTCGCGGGCGCTTGCGGTGTTGCGGGGGACTGGTGCGATGGCGTCGGTGGACCTGTCGGCCGAGGCGGTCACCGCCCGCCTCGCGGGGTTCCCGGGTGTGGGCGTGGCGGCGGTGAACGGCCCGGCGACGGTGGTGGTGTCGGGTCCGCCGCAGCCTGTCGCGGACCTGGTGCAGGCGTGTCAGGACGACGGGGTGCGGGCCCGGTTGATCCCGGTGGACTACGCGTCGCACTCGCCATCGGTGCAGGAGGTGGCGGAGCGGCTGCGCGCCGACCTTGCCGACGTCGCCCCGCAGGCGGGCCGGATCAGGCTCGTGTCGACGTTGACGGGTGACTGGGTTGAGCCGGGGAGCATGACGGCCGACTACTGGTACGACAACCTGCGGCAGACCGTCCAGTTCGACGCGGCCGTCCGGGTCGCGCTCGCGGCCGGGCACACCACATTCATCGAGATCAGCCCGCACCCGGTGCTGACGATGCCGGTCACGGCGATCCTCGACGACGCCGGGGCAACCGGCCACACCCTCGGCAGCCTGCGCCGGGGCGACGACGATCCGGCCCGGCTGCTGACCAACCTCGCCACCGCGCACGCGATCGGCCTGCCCGTCGACCTCAGGAAGGTCCTCGCCGAGGCCGACGTGGTGCCGCTGCCCACGTACGCGTTCGACCGGGATCGGTTCTGGCCCACGAAGGCCGAGCTGGCCGGCGCGGAGGAGGCCCCGAACGGCGTCGACTCCGCGTTCTGGGCGGCCGTCGAGCGGGAGGACCTGGCCGCGCTCGCGGAGCTCACCGCGCAGGACGCCGCCGACTCCCTCGAACGGCTCGGCGCGGCCCTGCCGGTGCTCGCCTCCTGGCGGCGGCAGCAGCGCGAGCGTTCCGCCCTGGACGACCTGCGCTACCGCGCCGTCTGGCAGCCGTACACCGGCACGCCCGTCAGCTTCCTCTCCGGCGCCTGGTGGGTCGTCGCCGACGAGCGTCACGCGGGGGAGGGCGAGACGGCCGTCGCCGAGCTGACCCGCCGGGGCGCCGACGTGCGGCTGGTGCTGCTCCCCGAGGAGCTGACCGACCGGGCTGCCGTCGCCGCGCACCTGGCCGCCGCGACCGGCGACGCAGACGGCGGGCGGGCCCCCGCCGACGGGGTGCTGTCGCTGCTCGCCCTCGCCGACGGCGCGGTCGACGACACCCAGCCGGTGCCGCCGTTCCTCGCCCGGTCCCTCGCCCTGATCCAGGCCCTCGGCGACCTCGACGTGGCCGCACCGCTGTGGTGCGTCACCCGCGGCGCGGCCGGCACCACCCGGGGCGGGACGGTGGACCGGCCGGAGCAGTCGCTGCTGTGGGGCCTCGGCCGGGTCGTCGCCCTGGAACACCCCGAGCGGTGGGGCGGCCTGGTCGACGTGCCGGCCACCCTGGACGACCACGGCTGGGACCTGCTCTGCGCCGCCCTCGCCGGCCTCGACGGCGAGGACCAGATTGCCGTCGACGGGGCCACGATCCTCGTCCGCCGGCTGGTCCGGGCCCCCGCCGGGGCCCCCGCCGTCGACGAACCCGACCACCGGGGCACCACCCTCGTCACGGGCGGCACCGGGGCCCTCGGCGCGGAGGTGGCCCGCTGGCTGGCCGCCCGGGGCGCCGAGCACCTGCTGCTGGTCAGCCGCCGGGGCGTCGACGCCCCGGGCGCCGCCGAGCTGGCCCGGGAACTGACCGGGGCGGGCACGCGGGTCACCGTCGCCGCCTGCGACGTCGCCGACCGGGCCGCCCTGGCGAAGCTGCTCGCCGAGGTGCCCGCCGACGCGCCGCTGACCGCCGTCGTGCACGCGGCCGGCGTCCTCGACGACGGGGTCCTCGACGGGCTCACCGCCGACCGGATCGCCACCGTGCTGCGGCCCAAGGTGCTCGGCGCGCTGCACCTGCACGAGCTGACCGTCGGCCGGGAGCTGCGCGCGTTCGTGCTGTTCTCCGCCATGGCCGGGCAGCTCGGCGCGGCCGGGCAGGGCAGCTACGCCGCCGCGAACGCGTACCTCGACGCGCTTGCCGAGCAGCGGCGCCGGCAGGGGCTGCCGGCCACGTCGATCGCCTGGGGGCCGTGGGCGGCCGGCGGGATGGCCGCCGCCGACCCGGCCGTGGAGGAGCGTCGCCGCCGCACCGGCGTCGCCCGCCTCGACACCGCCCCCGCGCTCGCCGCGCTCGCCCACTGCGTGGCCCGGCGGGAGCCGGCGACGCTGGTGGCCGACATCGACTGGGCCCGGTACGTGCCCGGCTTCGTCGCCGTCCGGCCCAGCCCGCTGCTCGCCGGCATCGCCGAGGCGCAGCAGGCCGCCGCCGCGCGGGCCGACGACGCCGGCACGGACGCCGAGTCCCTCGCCGCGCTGCTGGCCGGGCAGACCGACGCCGAGCAGCGGAAAACCCTCCTCGACCTGGTACGCGGCCAGGCCGCCGCCGTGCTCGGCCACGCCTCGATGGACGCCGTCGAACCCGACCGGGCGTTCCGGGAGCTCGGCTTCGACTCGCTGACCGCCGTGGAGCTGCGCAACCGGCTCACCGCGGCGACCGGCGTCCGGCTGCCCGCCACGGTCGTCTTCGACTACCCGACCGCAGCCGGCCTCGCCGAGTACGTGCGCGCGGCGGTCGTCGACGGCGGGGTGGTCGCCGTCGCACCGGTCTTCGGCGAGCTGGACAGGCTGGAGGCGGCGCTCACCGGCTCGGCACCGGACCGCAGCGCCCGGATCCGGATCACCGAGCGCCTGCGGGCGCTGCTGGCCTCCCTCAACGCCGACGACGCCCCGGCGGGCGCGGGCGGGGACACCGTCGCCGAGAAGCTCCAGGACGCCACCCCCGACGAGGTCTTCGACTTCATCGACCGGGAGCTGGGGGTGTCCTGACATGAACGCTGCCGGGGTGACGGGCCAACACGGGTCGACGGGTCAACACAAGGAGTGGGCGGTCCATGGCTGACGAGGCGAAGCTTCTCGACTACCTCAAGCGGGTCACCGCCGACCTGCACCAGGTGCGCCAGCGCCTGCGCGAGGTGGAGGCCGGCGAGCAGGAACCGATCGCCATCGTCTCCATGAGCTGCCGCTTCCCCGGCGGCGTGCGCTCGCCTGAGGACCTGTGGGACGTCGTCGCGTCCGGCCGGGACGTGGTCGGCGACTTCCCGGCCGACCGGGGCTGGGACCTGGGGGCGCTCTACGACGCCGACGGCGAGCAGTCCGGCACCTCGTACACCCGGCAGGGCGGCTTCGTCCACGACCTCGCGGACTTCGACCCGGGCTTCTTCGCGATCTCCCCCCGCGAGGCCCTGGCCATGGACCCGCAGCAGCGGTGGCTGCTGGAGACGTCGTGGGAGGTCTTCGAGCGGGCCGGCATCGACCCGCACTCGCTGCGCGGCAGCCGCACCGGCGTCTTCGCCGGCTCCACCGGCCAGGACTACGGCGGCGTGCTCATGGGCGCCGCGCAGGGCCTGGAGGGGCACCTGATGACCGGCAACGCCGGCAGCGTCGTCTCGGGCCGCATCTCCTACACGTTCGGCCTGGAGGGCCCGGCGGTCACCATCGACACCGCCTGCTCCTCCTCGCTGGTCGCCCTGCACCTCGCCGGGCAGGCGCTGCGGCAGCGGGAGTGCACCCTCGCCGTCGTCGCCGGGGTCACCGCCATGTGCACCCCGGCCGCGTTCGTCGAGTTCTCCCGGCAGCGCGGCCTGGCCGCCGACGGCCGGTGCAAGGCGTTCGCCGCCGCCGCCGACGGCACGGGGTGGTCCGAGGGCGTCGGCGTGCTGCTGCTGGAGCGGCTCTCCGACGCGCAGCGCAACGGCCACCCCGTCCTCGCCGTGGTGCGGGGCTCCGCCGTCAACCAGGACGGCGCGTCCAACGGGCTGAGCGCCCCCAACGGGCCGTCGCAGCAGCGGGTGATCCAGCAGGCCCTGGCCAACGCCGGCCTCGCCGCCGGCGGCGTCGACGTGGTGGAGGCGCACGGCACCGGCACCCGCCTCGGCGACCCCATCGAGGCGCAGGCGCTGCTCGCCACGTACGGGCAGGACCGGGGCGACGCCGCGCCGCTGCTGCTCGGCTCGATCAAGAGCAACATCGGGCACGCGCAGGCCGCCGCCGGCGTCGCCGGTGTGATCAAGATGGTCCTCGCCATGCAGCACGGCGTCGTGCCGCCCACCCTGCACGTCGACGCCCCCACCCCCCAGGTCGACTGGGACACCGGCGCCGTCGAGCTGGTCACCGAGGCCACCGAGTGGCCGTCCGTCGCGCGGCCCCGCCGGTCGGCGGTGTCGTCGTTCGGGGTGTCCGGCACCAACGCACACGTCATCGTCGAGCAGGCCCCGGCCCCCGAGCCGGCCCCGGCCGACACCGCGCCGCCGGCCGACCGGCCGGTCGTACCGGTGTTGGTGTCGGCCCGCGACGCCGCCGCGCTCGCCGCCCAGGCCGGCCGCTGGGCCGACCGGCTGGACGCCGACGGCGACCTGCGCCCCCTCGACGTCGCCTTCTCGTCGGTCGCCACCCGCTCCGCCCTGGACCACCGGGCGGTCGTCGCCGCCACCGGCCGCGACGACCTCGCCGCCGGGCTGCGGGCCCTCGCGGCCGGCGACCCGTCCGGCGCGGTGGTCGGCCAGGCCGCCGACCAGGGTCCGCTGGCGGTGCTGTTCTCCGGTCAGGGTGCGCAGCGCGCCGGGATGGGCCGGGAGTTGTACGCCGCGTTCCCGGTCTTCGCCTCGGCGTTGGACGAGGTGTGCGGCCACCTGGATCCGCTGCTGCCGCAGCCGCTCAAGCCGGTGCTGTTCGCGGACGCGGGCAGCCCCGACGCCGGCCTGCTGGACCAGACCGTGTTCACGCAGGCCGGGTTGTTCGCCGTCGAGGTGGCGTTGTTCCGCCTCGTCGAGTCGTTCGGGGTGACGCCGGACTTCGTCGGTGGTCATTCGGTCGGTGAGATCACCGCCGCGCACGTGGCGGGGGTGTTGTCCCTGTCGGATGCGTGTGCGTTGGTGGCGGCGCGGGGTCGCCTGATGCAGGCGTTGCCCGCCGGGGGCGGGATGCTCGCGGTCAACGCCGCCGAGGCAGCGGTGGCGGATTCCATCGCCGGTCGCGCCGACGTCGGGATCGCCGCCGTCAACGGGCCGTCGTCGGTGGTCGTCTCCGGCGCCGTCGACGCCCTGGACGAGGTCGAGCGGGCGTGGCGGGAGCGGGGCGTACGCACCCGCCGGCTCACGGTCAGCCACGCGTTCCACAGCCCGCTGATGGAGCCGATGCTCGCCGAGTTCCGGTCGGTGCTGGAGACGCTGGCCTTCGCCGCGCCCGCGCTGCCCGTGGTGTCCAACGTGACCGGGGCGCTCGCCGACGCCGACGAGATCCGCAACCCGGACTACTGGGTGCGGCACGTGCGGGAGGCCGTCCGCTACGCCGACGGCATCGCCGCGCTGCGCGCCGCCGGGGCGGGCGCCTACCTGGAGATCGGGCCGTCGAGCGTCCTCACCGCGCTGACCGCCGAGATCCTGCCCGACGCCGGCGGCGTGCTCGCCGTCGCCGCCGGACGCAAGGACCGCCCCGAGGCGGACGCCCTGCTCGCCGCTCTCGCCGAGCTGCACGTGCACGGCGTCGGCGTGGACTGGCGGCCGTGGTTCGCCGGCACCGACGCCACCCGGGTCGACCTGCCCACGTACGCGTTCCAGCACCAGCGGTACTGGCCCGAGGCCGGCGCGGGGTGGACCGGCGACGTCACCGCCGTCGGCCTGCGCCCCGCCCAGCACCCCCTGCTCGGCGCGGCCGTCGGCGTCGCCCACGCCGAGGGCTTCCTGTTCACCGGCCGGCTCTCCCGGCGTACCCACCCGTGGATCAGCGACCACGTCGTCTTCGACACCGTGCTGCTGCCCGGCACCGGCTTCGTCGAGCTGGCGTTGCAGGCCGGCGCGCACGTCGGCGCGGACCACGTCCGCGAGCTGACCCTGGAAGCGCCGCTGATCCTGCCGGAGACCGGCGGCGTCGACATCCAACTCTGGATCGGCCCCGCCGACGACACCGGCTGCCGGTCCGTCTCCCTGCACTCCGCCGTCGACGGCGAACCGGCCGAGGGCGGCGAACGCGGCTGGACCCGCAACGCCAGCGGCGTGCTCGCCAGCGGCCCGGCCACCCCCAGCGGCCCGCCCGGCTGGGCCGACCTCACCGCCTGGCCGCCCCCCGGCGTCACCGAGGTAGCCACCGACGACCTGTACCTCAACCTCGCCGCCCAGGGCTACGACTACGGCCCGTCCTTCATCGCGCTGCGCTCCGCCTGGCGGCGCGGCGACGACCTCTTCGCCGAACTGGCCCTGCCGGAGACCCCAGCCGCCGAGGCCGGCGGGTACGGACTGCACCCGGCGCTGCTCGACGCCGCCCTGCACACCCTCGGCCTCACCACGCCGGCCGGCGAACCGTCCGGCGCGGACGTGCCGCCCGGCTACGGCCGGCTGCCGTTCTCCTGGAACGACGTCGCCCTGCACGCGGCCGGCGCGGCGGCGGCCCGGGTCCGCGTCTCGCACACCGGCACCGACAGCGTCTCCCTGCTGCTCGCCGACGTCGACGGCGCGCCGATCATCTCCGTCGGCTCCCTCGTGCTGCGGCCCGTCTCCGCCGACCAGCTCCGCGTCGCCTCCGGCGGCGGCACCGAGTCGCTGTACCGCATCGAGTGGGCCCCGCTCGCCCTGCCCGCCGGCCCGTCGGGCGCGGACTGGGCCGTCGTCGGCGACGCCGCCGGCCTCGCCGACGCGCTCGCCGCCACCGGGACGGCCGTCGCCGCGTACCCCGACCTGGCGGGCCTGGCCGCCGCGCTGGACGCCGGCACGGACGCGCCCGGCGTGCTGGTCGTGCCGTTCCTCGATCCGCCGGCCACCGACGACGTGCCCCGCGCCGTCGCCGAGGTCACCCACCGGGCGCTCGACGTGTTGCAGCGGTTCCTCGCCGACGACCGGTACGCCGCCTCCCGGCTCGTCGTGCTCACCCGGGGCGCCGTCGCCACGGCCGCCGACGCCGACCTCACCGACCTGGCCGGCGCGGCCGTCATCGGCCTCGTCCGCTCCGCGCAGTCGGAGAACCCCGACCGATTCCTGCTGGTCGACGTCGACGACCCGGCCGGCTGCGCCGCCGCCCTCGTCCCCGCCGTCGACACCGACGAGCCGCAGGTCGTGATCCGTGCCGGCGTCGCCGCCGGGGCCCGGCTCACCCGCGTGCCCGCTCCCGCCGAGCCGCCCGCCGCCCCGTTCGACGGCGACGGGACCGTCCTCGTCACCGGCGCCACCGGCACCCTCGGGCAGCTCATGGCCCGCCACCTCGTCACCGTCCACGGCGTCCGGCACCTGATCCTCACCAGCCGGCGCGGCCGGGCCGCCGCCGGCATCCCCGAACTCTGCGCCGAACTCGCCGAACTCGGCGCGACCGTCACCGCCGCCGCCTGCGACGTCGCCGACCGGGCCGCCGTCGCCGAGCTGCTCGCCGCCATCCCCGCCGCGCACCCGCTCACCGCAGTCGTCCACGCCGCCGGGGTACGCGACGACGGCGTCGTCTCCTCGCTCACCCCCGAGCGGATGGACGGCGTGCTGCGGCCCAAGGTCGACGCCGCCTGGCACCTGCACGAGCTGACCGCCGGCCTCGACCTGAAGGCGTTCGTCTCGTACTCGTCGCTCGCCGCCACCGCCGGCGGCCCCGGCCAGGGCAACTACGCCGCCGCCAACGCGTTCCTCGACGGCCTCGCCCAGCACCGCCGGGCGCGTGGCCTCGCCGCCCTCACCCTCGCCTGGGGCCTGTGGGCCGACCGCAGCGGCATGACCACCGAGCTGGACGACGTCCACCTCAACCGGATCTCCCGCTCCGGCGTCGCCGCCATGGAGGCCGAGGAGGGGCTGGCCCTCTTCGACGCCGCCTGCCGCCGCACCGACGCCGCGCTCGTGCCCGCCCGCCTCGACCTCGCCGCGATGAAGGCGCAGTTCGCCGGGGGCAGCATCCCGCCGCTGTACCGGGCCCTGATCCGCACCCCCGCCCGCGCCGCCGCCGCGACCACCGGCGCGTCCCTGGTCCAGCAGCTCGCCGCGCTCGGCGACGCCGACCGGGTCGCCGCCCTCGTCGAGATCGTCCGGGGGCAGGCCGCCGCCGTGCTCGGCTACCCCGACCCGGCCGCGATCGAGCCGCGCCGGGCGTTCAGCGAGTTCGGCTTCGACTCGCTCACCGCCGTCGAGATGCGCAACCGCCTCAACAACGCGTTCGGGATGAGGCTGCCCGCCACCCTCGTCTTCGACTACCCCACCCCGGCCGACCTCGCCGCCCACCTCGGCACGGAGATCGCCGGCACGCCGGTGCCCGTCCGGCCCGCCACCACCACCGTGGCGGTCGGCGACGACGAGCCCCTCGCCATCATCGGCATGGCCTGCCGCCTCCCCGGCGGCGTGTGGTCCCCCGACGACCTGTGGCGGCTCGTCGCCGACGGCGTCGACGCGGTCACCGACCTGCCCACCGACCGGGGCTGGGACCTCGACAGCCTCTACAACCCCGACCCCGACGCCAGCGGCACCTTCTACGCCCGCGGCGGCGGCTTCCTGCACGGCGTCGACCGGTTCGACCCCGGCTTCTTCGGCATCAGCCCCCGCGAGGCCCTGGCCATGGACCCGCAGCAGCGGCTGCTGCTGGAGACCACCTGGGAGTCCTTCGAGAGCGCCGGCATCGACCCGGCCACGCTGCGGGGCAGCAGCACCGGCGTGTTCGTCGGCACCAGCGGCCAGGACTACGGCAGCCTGCTCGCGTACTCGCCGGAGGCCGCCGAGGGCTACATGCTGACCGGGATGACCAGCAGCGTCATCTCCGGCCGGGTGGCGTACACGTTCGGCCTCGAAGGGCCGGCCGTCTCCCTCGACACGGCCTGCTCGTCGTCCCTGGTGGCCCTGCACTGGGCCGGGCAGGCGCTGCGGGCGGGCGAGTGCGACCTCGCCCTGGCCGGCGGCGTGATGGTGATGGCCACCCCGACCGCGTTCGTCGAGTTCTCCCGCCAGCGCGGCCTGGCCGCCGACGGTCGGTGCAAGTCGTTCGCGGCGTCGGCCGACGGGACGGGCTGGTCCGAGGGCGTCGGCATGCTCCTCGTGCAGCGCCTCTCCGACGCCCGCCGGCAGGGCCGGCACGTCCTCGCCGTGGTACGCGGCACCGCGATCAACTCCGACGGGGCGTCGAACGGCCTGACCGCGCCGAATGGTCCGTCGCAGCAGCGGGTGATCCGGCAGGCCCTGGCCAACGCGCGTCTGTCGACGGCGGACGTGGACGTGGTGGAGGCGCACGGCACGGGCACGACGTTGGGCGACCCGATCGAGGCGCAGGCGCTGCTGGCGACGTACGGGCAGGACCGTCCCGGCGACCGGCCGCTGTTGTTGGGGTCGATCAAGTCGAACATCGGTCATGCGCAGGCGGCGGCGGGTGTGGCGGGTGTGATCAAGGTGGTGCAGGCGATGCGGCATGGTGTGGTGCCGGCGAGCCTGCATGTGGATGAGCCGTCGCCGCACATTGACTGGTCGGCGGGTGCGGTGGATCTGGTGACGCAGGCGCGTCCGTGGCCGGTGGTGGACCGGCCGCGTCGGGCGGCGGTGTCGTCGTTCGGCATCTCCGGCACCAACGCCCACGTCATCGTCGAGCAGGGCGACGAGCCCGCCGACGCGCCGGCCGGGGCCCGTTCGCCGGGGCTCGTCGACGCCGACGTGACGGTGTGGCCGGTGTCGGCGCGGTCGAAGGCGGCGCTGGCCGGTCAGGCGGCCCGGTTGGCCGCGTACGTGCGGGAGCACGGCGACGTGGACCCGGCGGTGGTCGGTTGGTCCCTGGCGACGACCCGGTCGACGTTCGACCAGCGGGCCGCCGTGGTCGGGTCGGGCGTGGAGGAACTTCTCGCCGGCCTGGACGCCCTGGCTGGTGGCCAGCCGGCGGGCAACGTGGTCAGCGGCGTCGCCTCTGGGCACGGTGCTGGTCCGGTGTTCGTGTTCCCGGGTCAGGGTGCGCAGTCGGCGGGGATGGCCGCCGGCCTGGTCGGCCGTACGCCGGTGTTCGACGCGCGCCTGGCGGAGTGTCAGCGTGCCCTTGCCCCGTATCTCGACGTGGATCTCGTGTCGGTGCTGACCGGGGATGACGAGTCGTGGTTGGAGCGGGTGGAGGTGGTGCAGCCGGTCCTGTGGGCCGTGGGCATCGCCCTGGCCGCCGTGTGGGAGCAGGCGGGAGTGTCGCCGCAGGCAGTGATCGGCCACTCGCAGGGTGAGATCGGCGCCGCGTGTGTGGCGGGGATTCTGTCCCTGGAGGATGCGGCGAGGACGGTCGCCCTGCGGTCGCGGGCCCTGGCCGTGCTGCGGGGCAGCGGTGCGATGGCCTCGGTGGACCTGCCCGCCGAGGCGGTCGCCGGGCGGCTGTCCGGGTTCCCGGGTGTGGGTGTGGCGGCGGTGAACGGTCCGGCGACGGTGGTGGTGTCGGGTCCGCCGCAGCCCGTCGCGGACCTCGTGCAGGCGTGTCAGGACGAGGGAATCCGGGCGCGGTTGATCCCGGTGGACTACGCGTCGCACTCCCCGTCCGTGCAGGAGGTGGCCGAGCGGCTGCGCGCCGACCTGGCCGACGTCACCCCGCAGCCCGGCCACACCCGGCTCGTGTCGACGCTGACGGGTGACTGGGTCGAGCCGGGGAGCATGACGGCCGACTACTGGTACGACAACCTGCGGCAGACGGTGCAGTTCGACGCGGCCGTGCGGGTCGCCGTGGCGGCCGGGCACGCCATGTTCGTGGAGATCTCCCCGCACCCGGTGCTGACGATGCCGGTGACCGCGATCCTCGACGACGCCGGGGTCACCGGCCACACCCTCGGCAGCCTGCGCCGGGGAGACGACGACCCGACCCGGCTGCTGACCAACCTCGCCACCGCGCACGCCATCGGCCTGCCCGTCGACCTGACGAAGGTCCTCGCCGCCACCGGCACCGTCGCTCTGCCCACGTATGCGTTCGAGCACCAGCGGTTCTGGGTGGAGCCGCCCGCGCACCGGGCGCAGGACGTCGCCTCCGCCGGCCTCCAGGACGCCGGGCACCCGCTGCTCAGCGCCACCCTCACCTTCCCCGACAGCGAGCGGATGGTGTTCACCGGCCGGCTGTCGGTGCGTACCCACCCGTGGCTCGGCGAGCACCGGGTGATGGGCAACATCCTGCTGCCCGGCACCGCGTTCGTGGAGCTGGCGACGTACGCGGGCGAGCAGGCCGGCTGCCCGAGGGTCGACGAGCTGACGCTGCTCGCCCCGCTCGTCCTGCCCGAGCTGGGCTCCCTCCAGGTGCAGCTCACCGTGGCCGAACGCGACGACGACGGCCGCCGGGCCGTGCAGTTGCACTCCCGCCCCTACCGGGACGGCTCCGACGAGGTCCTCGCCGACGTGGCCTGGACCTGCCACGCCACCGGCCTGCTCGCCCCGGCCCCGACCGACCCGCCGGCCTTCGACCTCGGGGTGTGGCCGCCGCCCGGCGCGATCCCCGTCGAGAACGACGACTTCTACTCCGGCATCGAGGCGACCGTCTTCGGGTACGGGCCGGCGTTCCGCGGCCTGCGCGCCGCGTGGACCCGGGGCGACGAGGTGTTCGCAGAGGTGGAGCTGCCCGCCGACCACCACGTCGAGGCGGGCCGGTTCGGGGTGCACCCGGCGCTGTTGGACGGCGCGTTGCAGGCCATGTCGATCGGCGGGTTCCTCGGCCGGATGGGCGACGGCGGCGACGCCACCGTGCCCCGGCTGCCGTTCGCCTGGACCGGGGTGTCCCTGCTCGCCGCCGGGGCCACCGCCCTGCGGGTGCGGGTCAGCGCGGCCGGTGAGGTCGGCGTCGCCTTCCAGGTGGCCGACGCCACCGGCGCGCCGGTGCTGCACGCCGAGTCCCTGATCATGCGCCGGGTCTCCGGTGACTCCCTCGGCGCGGCCCGCTCCGGCCGGCACGAGTCGCTGTTCCAGGTGGACTGGCCGGCGCTGCCCGTGCCGACCGGCCCGGTGCCGGCGGCCACCCGCTGGGCGGTGCTCGGCGGCGACGACCTGACCCTCAGCGCCGCCTGCGAGTCGGCCGGCGCGCGGGTGCGCAGCGACGTCGACCTGGACTCGCTCGGCGACCTGCTCGCCGGGGGCGAGCCCGTGCCCGAGGCGGTGATCGTCGCGGTCGGCGGCGGCGGGGACGACGAGGGGCCGGCGCTCGCCGCGCAGGCGCGGGCCGCGACGCACCGTACCCTCGCGGCGGTGCGGACCTGGCTCGCCGACGACCGGTTCGCCGGGTCCCGGCTGGTGCTGGTCACCCGCGACGCGGTCGCGGCGGGCGAGCAGCCGGCGGTCAACCTGACCCAGGCCCCGGTGTGGGGCCTGCTGCGCACCGCGCAGCTCGAACACCCCGGCCGGCTGCAACTGGTCGACCTGGACGCCGACCCGGGCAGCGCCGCCGCGCTGGCTGCCGCGATCGGCTCCGGGGAGCCGCAGCTCGCGGTGCGGGCCGGTCAGGTGCGCACGCCGCGCCTCGGCCGAGTGCCGGCCGGGGTGGAGCCGCTGCCCGGCGGCGTCGACCCCGACGGCACCGTCCTGATCACCGGCGGCACCGGCGTGCTGGGCCGGATCCTGGCCCGGCACCTCGCCACCACCCACGGCGTGCGGCACCTGCTGCTGGCCGGGCGGCGCGGCGCGGCGGCCGACGGCATCGGCGACCTCGTCGCCGAGCTGGCCGAGACCGGCACACGGGTGACCGTCGCCGCCTGCGACGCCGCCGACCCGGACGCGCTCGCGGCGCTGCTGGCCGGGGTGCCCGCCGCGCACCCGCTCACCGCCGTCGTGCACGCCGCCGGTGTCCTCGACGACGGGGTGCTGGAGTCGATGACCCCCGAACGGGTCGACGCGGTGGCCGTGCCGAAGATCGACGCGGCGTGGCACCTGCACCGGCTCACCGCCGGCCTGGACCTCGCCGCGTTCGTGCTGTTCTCCTCGGCGGCGGCCACGCTGGGCAGCGCCGGCCAGGCCAACTACGCGGCGGCCAACGCGTTCCTCGACGCGCTCGCCGCGCACCGGCGGGCCCGGGGGCTGCCCGGCATCTCCCTCGCCTGGGGCCTGTGGGAGCAGGCCAGCGGCATGACCGGCCACCTCGGCGACGCCGACGTGCGGCGTATCGCCGAGCAGGGCGCGGCGGGCCTGGCCACCGGGCAGGCCCTCGACCTCTTCGACGCGGCGTGGCGGCTCGACGCGGCGGCCGTCGTGCCGATGCGCCTCGACGTGCCGGCGCTGCGCGCCCAGGCCGAGGCGGGCGCCCTCGCGCCGCTGCTGCGGGCCCTGGTCCGGGCCCCGATGCGGCGCTCGGTCGACGCCGGCGCCCGCACCGGCGGGGTGCCGCTCACCCAGCGGCTCGCCGGCCTGGCCGGGCCCGAACGGCTCAGGGTCGTGCTCGACGTGGTCCGGGCCAACATCGCCGCCGTCCTCGGCCACGCCAGCGCCGACGCCGTCGACCCGGGCCGCCTCTTCACCGACCTGGGCTTCGACTCGCTCACCGCCGTCGACCTGCGTAACCGGCTCAACGCCCTGTCGGGGCTGCGGCTGCCGGCGACGCTGGTGTTCGACTACCCGACGCCGGCCGCGCTCGCCGAGCGGCTGGCCGGCGACATCGCCGCCGACGCGGCCCCGTCCACCCAGCCCATCTTCTCCGGCATCGACACCGTGGAGAGCCTGCTCACCACCATCCCGCTCGACCCGGCGGCCCGGGACCGGTTCACCGCCCGCGTGCGGGACCTGCTCGCCAAGGCGACCGACCTCGCCGCCGGCCCCGCCGCGGAGCAGGACCGGCCCGATCTCGACGCGGCCAGCGACGACGAGATCTTCGACTTCATCAGCAAAGAGTTTGGAATCTCCTGAGATGACCGACTTCCGGATCGAGGCAGGTGCGGCCCGATGAGCGACGACAAGCTGCGGTACTTCCTCAAGCGGGTGACCGCCGACCTGCACGACACGAAACGCAAGCTCCAGACCGTCGAGGCCCGCGACAGCGAGCCCCTCGCCATCGTCTCGATGAGCTGCCGCTTCCCCGGCGGCGTCCGGTCACCCGAGGACCTGTGGGAGATCGTCGCCGACGGCCGGGACGCCCTCACCGAGTTCCCGGCCGACCGGGGCTGGGACCTGGAGGCCCTCTACGACCCGGACCCGAACAAGCCGGGCAAGAGCTACACCCGCGTCGGCGGGTTCCTCGACGACGCCGGGGCGTTCGACCCGACCCTGTTCGGCATCTCCCCGCGCGAGGCCCTGGCGATGGACCCGCAGCAGCGGCTGCTGCTGGAGACGTCGTGGGAGGCCGTCGAGCGGGCCGGCATCGACCCGCTGTCGCTGCGGGGCAGCTCCACCGGCGTCTTCGTTGGCGTGAGCACCTCCAACTACGGCATGGGCCTGCCGAACGTCCCCGAGGGCGTCGACATGTACCTCGGCACCGGCAACACCACAAGCGTCGCGTCCGGCCGGATCTCGTTCACCCTCGGCCTCAACGGCCCGGCCGTCACCGTCGACACCGCCTGCTCCTCGTCGCTGGTCGCCCTGCACCTCGCCGTGAACGCGCTGCGGCGGGGCGAGTGCGACCTCGCCATCGCCGGCGGCGTCACCGTCATGGCCACCCCGGGCGTCTTCGTCGTCTTCTCCCGGCAGCGCGGCATGTCCGTCGACGGCCGCTGCAAGGCGTTCGCGGCGGGCGCGGACGGCACTGGCTGGGGCGAGGGCGGCGGCGTCCTCGTCGTCGAGCGGCTCGCCGACGCCGAGCGCAACGGCCACCCCGTCCTCGCCGTGATCCGGGGCAGCGCCCTCAACCAGGACGGCGCGTCCAACGGCCTCACCGCCCCCAACGGCCCCTCCCAGCAGCGGGTCATCCGGGCCGCCCTCGCCAACGCCCGGCTCGGCGCCGCCGACGTCGACGTGGTGGAGGCGCACGGCACCGGCACCACCCTCGGCGACCCGATCGAGGCGCAGGCGCTCATCGCCACGTACGGGCAGGACCGCCCCGCCGACCGGCCGCTCTGGCTGGGCTCGGTGAAGTCCAACATCGGCCACACCCAGAGCGCAGCCGGGGTCGCCGGCCTGGTCAAGATGGTGATGGCGCTGCGCAACGGGGTGCTGCCGGAGACCCTGCACGTCGACGAGCCGTCGAAGCACGTCGACTGGACTGCCGGGGCGGTGTCGCTGCTCACGGAGTCCCGGCCGTGGCCCGAGCTGGGCCGCCCCCGGCGCGGCGGCGTCTCCTCGTTCGGCGTCAGCGGCACCAACGCCCACGTGATCCTGGAGGAGTACCGGCCGCAGGCCGCCGCCCCGGACGACGCCGAGGCCGAGGCCACCGAGACGGTCGCCGTCTCGCCCGCCCTCGTCGACTCGGACGTGACGGTGTGGCCCGTGTCCGCCCGGTCGAAGGCCGCCCTCGCCGGCCAGGCCGCCCGGCTCGCCGCCCACGTGCGGGAGCACGGCGACGTCGCCCCGGCGGCGGTCGGCTGGTCCCTGGCCACCACCCGGTCCACGTTCGACCACCGCGCCGCCGTCGTCGGCGTGGACGCCGGTGAGCTGCTGGCCGGGCTCGACGCCCTCGCCGCCGGCCAGCCGGCCGGCAACCTGGTCACCGGCACGGTCGTCGGCTCCGGCCCCGGCCCCGTCTTCGTCTTCCCCGGCCAGGGCGCGCAGTCGGCGGGGATGGCCGCCGGCCTGGTCGGTCGTACGCCGGTGTTCGACGCGAAGCTCGCCGAGTGTCAGCGGGCCCTCGCCCCCTACCTGGACGTCGACCTGGTCTCCGTGCTGACCGGCGACGACGAGTCGTGGCTGGAGCGGGTGGAGGTCGTGCAGCCGGTCCTGTGGGCCGTGGGCGTCGCCCTGGCCGCCGTGTGGCGGGCGGCCGGCGTCATGCCCGACGCGGTCGTCGGCCACTCGCAGGGTGAGATCGGTGCCGCGTGTGTGGCGGGGATTCTGTCCCTGGACGATGCGGCGAAGACGGTGGCGTTGCGGTCGCGGGCGCTTGCGGTGTTGCGGGGGACCGGTGCGATGGCGTCGGTGGACCTGTCCGCCGAGGCGGTCACCGAGCGGCTGTCCGGGTTCCCGGGTGTGGGCGTCGCCGCCGTGAACGGCCCGTCGACGGTGGTCGTGTCCGGCCCGCCGCAGCCCGTCGCGGACCTGGTGGACGCCTGTCAGGCCGACGGGATCCGGGCGCGGTTGATCCCGGTGGACTACGCCTCGCACTCCCCGTCGGTGCAGGACGTTGCCGAGCGGTTGCGCGCCGACCTGGCCGACGTCGCTCCGCAGCCCGGTCACACCCGGCTCGTGTCGACGTTGACGGGTGACTGGGTTGAGCCGGGGAGCATGACGGCGGACTACTGGTACGACAACCTGCGGCAGACGGTGCAGTTCGACGCGGCCGTGCGGGTCGCCGTGGCGGCCGGGCACGCCACATTCATCGAGATCAGCCCGCACCCGGTGCTGACGATGCCGGTCACAGCGATCCTCGACGACGCCGGGGCAACCGGCCACACGATCGGCAGTCTGCGCCGGGGCGACGACGACCCGACCCGGCTGCTGACCAACCTGGCCACCGCGCACGCCATCGGCCTGCCCGTCGACCTGACGAAGGTCCTCGCCCAGGCCGACGTGGTGCCGCTGCCCACGTACGCGTTCGACCACCAGCGGTTCTGGCTCGACGGCAGCGGCGGCGTCGACCTGGAGGCGCTGCTCCAGGGCGCGGCCAACCCCGACGACGCCAGCTTCTGGGCCGCCGTGGAACGCGGCGACCTCACGGCTCTCGCCGAGGCCGTCGCCACCGACGACACCCCCGCCTACGAGGCCGTCGACGCGCTCGGCCCCGCCCTGCCGCTGCTCACCTCCTGGCGGCGCAAGCGCCGCCGGCAGTCCGACATCGACAGCTGGCGCTACCAGGACACCTGGAAGCCGCTCACCGGCATCGCCAACCGGGGCATGACCGGCACCTGGGTCGTGGTCCTGCCCACCGGCGACATCGTCGAGCCCTGGCAGGACGCCTGCGTCGAGGCCATCACGGCGGCCGGCGCGAGCGTCGTCGCCGTGCCCGTCTCCACCACCGACGCCGACCGCGACCTGCTCGGCAAGCTGCTGCGCGAGGCCCTCGTCGCCACCGGCGGCGGCACCGACGGGCCCGCCGAGGTGACCGGCGTGGTGTCGCTGCTCGCCTTCGACGAGCTGGTCCACCCGCTGCACCCGTCCGTGCCCGGCGGCTTCGCCGCCACCGTCGCGCTGTTCCAGGCCCTCGGCGACGTGGGCCTGCGCGCCCCCATGTGGGCCGTCACCTCCGGCGCCGCCTCCGTCGGCCGCGCCGACCTGCTGCGCTCCCCGGTGCAGGCCCTCGTCTGGGGCTTCGGCCGGGTCGCCGCCCTGGAGCACCCGCAGCGCTGGGGCGGCCTCGTCGACCTGCCCGAGGCCGTCGACGAGCGCTGCGCCGGCCTGCTGGTCGCGGCCCTCACCGCCGCCGGGGACGAGGACCAGATCGCGGTACGCCCCGGCGGCCTCCTCGCCCGCCGGCTCACCCGCGTGCCGCTGGGCGACAGCCAGCCCGCCAACCCGTGGGAGCCCTACGGGACGGCGCTCGTCACCGGCGGCACCGGCGCCCTCGGCGGGCACGCCGCCCGCTGGCTGGCCCGCAGCGGCGTGCAGAACATCGTCGTCGCCAGCCGCCGGGGCATGAACGCGCCCGGCGCGCAGCAACTCGTCGACGACCTCACCGCGCTGGGCGCGCAGGCCAGCGTGGTCGAGTGCGACGCCGCCGACCGCGACGCCCTCGCCGCGCTGATCGAGTCGATCCCCGCCGAGCACCCCCTCACCACGGTCGTGCACGCCTCCGCCGTCCTCGACGACGCCATGATCAACGACATCCGGCTGGACCAGATCGAACGGGTGCTCCGGGCCAAGGTCGACGTCGCGTACCACCTGCACGAGCTGACCCTCGACCTGGACCTGTCCGCGTTCGTCATGTTCTCCTCCTTCGCCGGCAGCGTCGCCAGCTCCGGCGTCGGCAACTACGCGCCCAGCAACGCGTTCCTCGACGCCCTCGCCCAGCACCGGCGGGGCCTCGGCCTGCCCGCCACCTCCATCGCCTGGGGCGCGTGGGCCGGCGGCGGCATGGCCGACGGGCCGCTCGGCGAGCTGCTGCACCGCCACGGCGTACCCGAAATGGCCCCCGACGCGGCCATCGCCGCCCTGCACCAGGCCGTCGACCACGGCGAGGCGTTCCTCACCATCGCCGACATCGCCTGGGAGCGGTTCTCCGTCGCCTTCACCGCCACCCGACCCGGCCCGCTGATCAGCGACCTGCCCGACGTGCGGCGGCTCCAGGCGACCGAGCGGATCGCCACCGTGGAGACCGGCGACGGCCCCGACACGCTCCAGGAGCGGCTCGCCGGGCTGCCCGCCGCCGACCGGCTCGCCGTGCTCCTCGGCCTCGTCCGGGGCCAGGTCGCCGCCGTGCTCAACTACCCGTCCGCCGAGTCGGTCGACGAGCACCGGGCGTTCCGCGAGCTGGGCTTCGACTCCGTCACCGCCGTCGAGCTGCGCAACCGGCTCGGCTCCGCCACCGGCGTCGCCCTGCCCGTAACCCTCGTCTTCGACTACCCGACGCCGACGACGCTGGCGGAGTACCTCTTCGCCGAGGTCGCCCACGACGACGTGGTCACCCCGACAGTCCTCCTCGACGACCTCGACCGGATCGCCGACAGCCTCGACGTCGTGGCACGCGACGAGGCGGCCCGGGTGCGGGCCACCGTACGTCTCCAGGCGATGCTCTCCCGTCTCGGCCAGGCCAGCGGGGGCGGCGACATCGGCCGGCACCTCGACGACGCCACCGACGACGAACTGTTCGCGATGGTGGACAAGGACCTCGGCATCTCCTGACCCGCCCCGGCTCACCCCCGTCCCTTGCGAGGAAGCGGCATCCCGATGGCCAATGAAGACAAGCTCCGCGACTACCTCAAGCGGGTCATGGCTGATCTCCACGACACCCGCCGTCGGCTCAGTGAGGCGCAGTCCCAGGAACTGGAGCCGGTCGCGATCGTGGCGATGAGCTGCCGCCTGCCCGGCGGGGTGCGCAACCCCGACGACCTGTGGGAGCTGCTGAGCCAGGGCCGGGACGCCGTCGCCCCGTTCCCCGCCGACCGGGGCTGGGACGTCGAGCGGCTCTACCACCCCGACCCCGACCACCCGGGCACCTCGTACGCCCGCGACGGCGGGTTCCTCGATGGGGCCGGCGACTTCGACGCCGCGTTCTTCGGCATCTCGCCCCGCGAGGCGCTGACCATGGACCCGCAGCAGCGGCTGCTGCTGGAGACCGCCTGGGAGGCCGTCGAGTCCGCCGCCATCGACCCCGCCTCGCTGCGCGGCAGCCGCACCGGCGTGTTCGTCGGCACCAACGGGCAGGACTACGGGACCCTGCTGATGATGTCGCCCGACGGCGACGAGGGCCACTCGATGACCGGCGGCGCGGCGGCCGTCGCGTCCGGCCGCGTGTCGTACACCCTCGGCCTCGAAGGGCCGGCCGTCTCCATCGACACGGCCTGCTCGTCGTCGCTGGTCGCGCTGCACCTCGCCGTGCAGGCCCTGCGGGCGGGGGAGTGCGACCTCGCCCTGGCCGGCGGCGTCACCGTCATGGCCACCCCCGGCCTCTACATCGGGTCCAGCCGGCAACGCGCCCTCGCCCCCGACGGGCGGTGCAAGTCGTTCGCCGCCGCCGCCGACGGGGCCGGCTTCTCCGAGGGCGTCGGCTGGCTGCTGGTGGAGCGGCTGTCGGACGCCCGCCGCCACGGCCACCAGGTCCTCGCCGTCGTACGCGGCTCCGCCGTCAACCAGGACGGCGCGTCCAACGGGCTGACCGCCCCGAACGGGCCGGCCCAGCAGCGGGTGATCAGCCAGGCCCTCGCCTCGGCCCGCCTGTCCACGGCCGACGTGGACGTGGTGGAGGCGCACGGCACCGGCACCACGCTCGGTGACCCGATCGAGGCGCAGGCGCTCCTGGCCACCTACGGGCAGGACCGGGGCGACGCCGCGCCGCTGCTGCTCGGCTCGGTCAAGTCCAACATCGGGCACGCCCAGGCGGCGGCCGGCGTGGCCGGCGTGATCAAGATGGTCCTCGCCATGCGGCACGGCGTCGTCCCGGCGACGCTGCACGTGGATGCCCCGTCGCCGCACATCGACTGGTCGGCGGGTGCGGTGGAGTTGGCCACCGAGGCGACGCCGTGGCCGGGGACGGGTCGTGTCCGGCGGTCGGCGGTGTCGTCGTTCGGCATCTCCGGCACCAACGCCCACGTCATCCTCGAACAGCCCGACGAGCCCGCCGACGCGCCGACCGGGACCCGCTCGCCGGGTCTGGTCGACGCCGACGTGACGGTGTGGCCGGTGTCGGCCCGGTCGAAGGCGGCCCTGGCCGGTCAGGCTGCCCGGCTGGCCGCTCACGTGCGGGAGCACGGTGACGTGGACCCGGCGGCGGTCGGTTGGTCCCTGGCGACGACCCGGGCCACGTTCGAGCAGCGGGCCGTGGTGGTCGGGTCGGGTGTGGCCGAGCTGCTGTCGGGGCTGGACGCCCTCGCGTCCGGTCTGCCGGCGGGCAACGTGGTGTCGGGTGTGGCCGCGTCGTCGGGTGCGGGTCCGGTGTTCGTGTTCCCGGGTCAGGGTGCGCAGTCGGCGGGGATGGCCGCCGGTCTGGTGGGCCGTGCGCCGGTGTTCGACGCGCGCCTGGCGGAGTGTCAGCGGGCCCTGGCCCCCTATCTCGACGTGGATCTCGTGTCCGTGTTGACCGGGGACGACGAGTCGTGGCTGGAGCGGGTGGAGGTCGTGCAGCCTGTGCTGTGGGCCGTGGGCATCGCTTTGGCTGCGGTGTGGGAGCACGCGGGTGTGGTGCCGGCGGCGGTGATCGGCCACTCGCAGGGCGAGATCGGTGCCGCGTGTGTCGCGGGCATTCTGTCCCTGGAGGACGCGGCGAAGACGGTCGCCCTGCGGTCGCGGGCGCTTGCGGTGTTGCGGGGGACCGGTGCGATGGCGTCGGTGGACCTGTCCGCCGAGGCGGTCAACGAGCGGCTGTCCGGGTTCCCGGGCGTCGGCGTCGCGGCCGTGAACGGTCCGGCGACGGTGGTGGTGTCGGGTCCGCCGCAGCCTGTCGCGGACCTGGTGCAGGCGTGTCAGGACGAGGGCATCCGGGCGCGGTTGATCCCGGTGGACTACGCCTCGCACTCCCCGTCCGTGCAGGACGTCGCCGAACGCCTCCGCGCGGACCTGGCCGACGTCACCCCTCTGCCCGGCCGGGTCCGGCTCGTCTCGACGCTGACGGGGAACTGGGCCGACCCGGCGTCGATGACGGCGGACTACTGGTATGACAACCTGCGGCAGACCGTGCAGTTCGACGCCGCCGTGCGCGTCGCTGTCGCGGCCGGACACACCACGTTCGTCGAGATCAGCCCGCACCCGGTGCTCACCATGCCGGTGACCGCGATCCTCGACGACGCCGGGGTCACCGGGCACACGATCGGCAGCCTGCGCCGGGGCGAGGACGACCCGACCCGGCTGCTGACCAACCTCGCCACCGCGCACGCCATCGGCCTGCCCGTCGACCTCACGAAGGTCCTCGCCCAGGCCGGCACCGTGCCGCTGCCCACCTACGCGTTCGACCACCACCGGTACTGGCCCGCCCCGCCGCTGTTCCTCACTCAGGGCGGCGACGCGCCCGACATCGACCGGTGGCGGTACCGGATCACCTGGCATGCCCTGCCCGACCTGCCGCTGACCTGGCTCGCCGGCACCTGGCTGGTCCCGGTGCCCGCCGGCACGGCCGACGATCCGCTGGTCGCCGGGGTGCTCGGCGCGCTCGGCAACTTCGGCGCGGACGTCGTACCCGTCGAGGTGGACGCCACCGGCGACGCCGCGACCCTCGCCGACGGGCTGCGCGCCGCGCTGCCGGCGGACGGGCCGGCGGCCGTGCTGTCCCTGCTCGGCCTCGACGGGCGGGCGCACCCCGACCACCCCGCCACCACCCTCGGCGTCACCGGGACGGTCGCGCTGGTGCAGGCGCTCGGGACGCTCGGCGTCGAGGCTCCGCTGTGGTGCGCGACCCGGGGGGCCGTCGCCGCCGCCGACGACGACCAGCCGCCGCACCCCACGGCCGCCGCCGTCTGGGGCCTCGGCCGCGCCGTCGCCCTGGAACACCCCGGCCGCTGGGGCGGCCTGGTCGACCTGCCCGACAGCCTCGACGCCCACGCCGGCGCCCTGCTCTGCGCGGCGCTCGGCGACACCGGCGGCGAGGACCAGCTCGCCGTCCGCGACTCCGGGGTGTACGCCCGCCGGCTCACCCGGATCACCGACCCCGAGCCGACCACCCCCGACGCCCCGACCTCGCCGGACAGCGACGAATCGGTCGACGGCTGGCGGATGCGCGGCACCGTGCTGATCACCGGCGGCACCGGCGGCCTCGGCGGTCACCTCGCCCGCTGGGCCGCCCGCCACGGCGCGGCGCACCTGCTGCTGGCCAGCCGGCGCGGCCCCGACGCCCCGGGCGCGGCCGAGCTGGAGGCCGAGCTGACCGACCTCGGCGTACGGGTCACCGTCGCCGCCTGCGACGTCACCGACCGCGCCCAGCTCGCCACCCTGCTCGCCGCCGCACCGGCCGACGCGCCGGTGAGCGCCGTGCTGCACACCGCCGCCGTCCTCGACGACGGCATCGTCGACACGGCCACCCCGCTGCGCCTGCACACCGTCGCCGCGCCCAAGTGCGTCGCCGCCGACCACCTCGACGAGCTGACCCGCGACCTGGACCTCGACGCGTTCGTGCTGTTCTCCTCCGTCGCCGGCACCACCGGCAACGCCGGCCAGGGCGCGTACGGGGCGGCGAACGCCTACCTCGACGCCCTCGCCGAGCGGCGACGCGCGCAGGGCCGGCCCGCCCTGTCCGTGGCGTGGGGGGCGTGGAGCGGGGCCGGCCTGCCCGCCGACAACGAGCGCGCCCAGCAGCGGCTGCGCCGGGGCGGCATGGTCGGCATGGACCCCGACCTGGCCGTCGAGGCCCTCGCCCGCGCGCTGCGCCGGGGCGAGACGACGACGCTGATCGCCGACATCGACTGGGCCCGGTTCGCCCCCGCGTTCACCCTGGTCCGGCCCAGCCCGCTGATCGGCGACCTGCCCGAGGTGATCGAGGCGGCCCGGCCCGCCGCCGCGCCGGACGCCGACGAGGAGGCGGACACGCCGTCGGGGGCGCTCGCCCGCCGGCTCGCCGGGCTGTCCCGGGCCGACCGCGCCGAGGCGCTGCTGGAGCTGGTCCGCCAGTGCGCGGCGACCGCGCTGGGCTACGGCTCGGCCGACGACGTGCCGGCCACCCGGCCGTTCCGGGACCTGGGGCTGGACTCGCTGACCGCCGTGGACATGCGCAACTTCCTGGCCACCGCCACCGACCTGCGGCTGCCCGCCACGCTCGCGTTCGACTACCCGAACCCGACGGCGCTCGCCGCGCACCTGGCGGAGCTGCTCACCGGCGCCGACCCCGACCCGGCCACGCCCGCGCCGGCCGCCGCGCCCGTGGACGACGAGCCCATCGCGATCGTCGCCATGAGCTGCCGGCTGCCCGGCGGCGCGGACAACCCGGAGCGGCTGTGGCAGCTCCTCGCCGCCGGCGGCGACGCGATCGGCGAGTTCCCCACCGACCGGGGCTGGGACCTCGACCGGCTGTTCGACTCCGACCCGGAGAACGAGGGCACCAGCTACGCCCGGGAGGGCGGCTTCGTCGACGGCGTCGCCGACTTCGACCCCGGGTTCTTCGGCATCAGCCCCCGCGAGGCCCTGGCCATGGACCCGCAGCAGCGGCTGCTGCTGGAGGCGTCCTGGGAGGCCATCGAGCGGGCCGGCATCGACCCGCAGGCCCTGCGGGGCACCCCCACCGGCGTGTTCGTCGGCACCAACTACCAGGACTACCGCAACCTCATGTTCAGCGCCGAGGGCGCCGAGGGGCACCTGATGACCGGCAACGCCGGCAGCGTGCTCTCCGGCCGGGTGTCGTACACCCTCGGGTTGGAGGGGCCCGCCGTGTCGGTCGACACGGCCTGCTCGTCGTCGCTGGTCGCCCTGCACTGGGCCTGCCAGGCGCTGCGCCAGGCGGAGTGCTCGATGGCCCTCGTCGGCGGCGTCACCGTCATGTCCACCCCCGGCGTGTTCGTCGGCTTCAGCCGGCAGCGGGGGCTGGCCCCGGACAGCCGGGTCAAGGCGTTCGCGTCGGCCGCCGACGGCACGAGCTGGGGCGAGGGGCTGGGCGTGCTGCTGGTGGAGCGGCTGTCCGACGCCCGCCGCAACGGCCACCCCGTGCTCGCGGTGATCCGGGGCTCCGCCGTCAACCAGGACGGCGCGTCCAACGGGCTGACCGCCCCGAACGGGCCGTCGCAGCAGCGGGTCATCCGGCAGGCCCTGGCCAACGCCGGGCTCACCGCCGCCGACGTGGACGCCGTCGAGGCGCACGGCACCGGCACGAAGCTGGGCGACCCGATCGAGGCGCAGGCGCTGCTCGCCACGTACGGGCGGGAGCGGCCCGCCGACCAGCCGCTGTGGCTCGGCTCGATCAAGTCGAACATCGGCCACACCCAGGCCGCCGCCGGGGTGGCTGGCATCATCAAGATGGTCCTCGCCCTGCGCTACGGGTTCCTGCCGGCGACCCTGCACGTCGACGAGCCCACCGACCAGGTGGACTGGACCGTTGGCGCGGTCGAGCTGCTCACCGAGGGCCGGCCCTGGCCGGTCACCGGCCACCCGCGCCGGGCCGCCGTCTCCTCCTTCGGCATCAGCGGCACCAACGCGCACACCATCCTGGAGCAGGCCCCCGACGAGCCCGCCCCGGTCGCGCCGGCCGGCGACCCGGGCCGGCTGCCGGTGGTGCCGGTGCTGCTGTCGGCGCGTACCCCGGCGGCCCTCGCCGCCCAGGCCGGGCCGTGGGCCGACCAGCTCACCGGGCCGGAGGCCCCGCCGATGGTCGACGTCGGCTGGTCGTCGGCGGTGTCCCGGGCCGACCTGGACCACCGGGCCGTCGTCCTGGCCGCCGACCGGATCGCCCTGCGCACCGGGCTGCGCGCCCTCGCCACCGGCGACGACTCGCCGTTGCTGGTCACCGGGTCCGTCGCGCCCCGGCCGAAGGTGGCGTACCTGTTCTCCGGGCAGGGCGCGCAGCGGGCCGGGATGGGCCGCGAGCTGGCCGCGGCGTTCCCCGTCTTCGCCGCCGCCCTCGACGAGGTCTGCGCCGCCTGCGACCCGCACCTGCCCGGGCCGCTGCGGCCGGTGCTGTTCGCCGAGCCCGGCACCGCCGACGCGGCGCTGCTCGACCGCACCGAGTACACCCAGCCGGCGCTGTTCGCCGTCGAGGTGGCGCTGTTCCGGCTCCTCGACGCGTGGGGCGTGCGGCCCGACGTGGTTGCCGGGCACTCCATCGGCGAGTTCGCCGCCGCCCACGCCGCCGGGGTGCTCTCCCTGGCCGACGCCGCCGCGCTGGTCGCCGCCCGGGGCCGGCTCATGCAGGCCCTGCCCGACGGCGGGGCGATGCTCGCCGTCGCCGCGGCCGAGGCCGACGTGCTCGCCTCGCTCGGCGACCGCGCCGACCGGGTCTCCGTCGCCGCCGTCAACGGCCCCGCCGCCGTGGTGCTCTCCGGGGCCGGCGACGCCGTCGAGGAGCTGGCCGCCGAGTGGGCCGCCCGGGGCGTACGGGTGCGGCGGCTCACCGTCAGCCACGCCTTCCACAGCCCGCTGATGGACCCGGTGCTCGCCGACCTCGCCGCCGTCGCCGGTCGACTGGACTGGCAGGCCCCGACCGTGCCGATGGTCTCCACGGTCACCGGCGCGCCCGTCGGCGTCGACGAGCTGGGCGACCCGGCGTACTGGGCGCGGCACGCCCGCGACGCCGTGCGCTTCGCCGACGCCGTCGCGGCCCTGCGCGGGCAGGGCGTCACCGCGTACGTCGAGATCGGCCCCGACGGGGTGCTCACCGCGCTCGCCCAGGCCGTCCTCGCCGAGGGCGCCCCGGCCGGCGGGCGGGCCCCGCTGGTCGCGCCGACCCTGCGCCGGGACCGCCCCGAGCCGGCGGCCCTGCTGCGGGCAGTCGCCGCCCTGCACACCCACGGCGTCAGCCCCGACTGGCCCGCCCTGTACGCCGAAACGGGCGCGCAGCGCGTCGACCTGCCCACGTACGTGTTCGACCGGCAGCGGTACTGGCCGGAGCCGCCGCCGTGGGCCGCCGCCGCCCCGGCCTCCGGGGACGGCGCGGCCGACGACACCGAGGTCGAGCGCCGGTTCTGGGCGGCCGTCGACGCCGAGGACCTCGACTCCCTGGCCCGCGAGCTGGACGTCGACCGCGACCAGCCGTTCGGGGCGGTGCTGCCGGCCCTGTCGGCGTGGCGGCGGCGCGGCCGGGAACGGTCCCTGGTGGACGCCTCCCGCTACCGGGCGGTCTGGGAGCCCCTCGCCGCCGCCCCGGAGCCGCAGGAGCCCGGCCACTGGCTGGTGCTGCTGCCCGCCGACCGGGTCGACGACCCCGTCCTGGACTCCTGCACGTGGACCCTCGGCACCGACGTGACCACCGTCGGCGTCGACCTCGCCGCCGACCCCGACGAGCTGGGCGCGCAGCTCGCCGACGTGCTCGGCGAGGCCCTCGACGCCGCCGACGGGACCCTGTCGGTGCTGTCCTTCCTCGGCCTGGACGACGCCCCGCACGCCGAGCACCCGGCGCTGCCGCGCGGCCTCGCCGCGACCGTCCAGCTGCTCCAGGAACTCGCCGACCGCGACGCGGCGGCCCGCCTGTGGTGCGTCACCCAGGGCGCGGTCGGCACCGGCGACGGCGACGCGCCGGCCAACCCCCGGCAGGCGACGCTGTGGGGGCTGGGCCGGGTGGCGGCGCTGGAGCAGCCGGCCCGCTGGGGCGGGCTGGTCGACCTGCCCGCCACGATCGACAGTTGGGCGGCCATGCGGCTCGGCAACGTGCTCACCGGCGGCGTCGCCGAGGACCAGCTCGCCGTCCGCGAGTCCGACGTGCTGGTACGCCGCCTCGCGCCGGCCGGCGTCGCCGGGGAACCGGAGCCGTGGCAGCCGCGGGGCACCGTGCTGATCACCGGCGGCACCGGCGCGCTCGGCGGGCACGTGGCCCGCTGGGTGGCCGCCGCCGGCGCGCAGCGGGTGGTGCTGACCAGCCGGCGCGGCACCGACACCCCCGGCGCGGCCGGGCTGCTCGCCGAGCTGACCGCCCTCGGCGTCGACTGCCGGGTCGCCCGGTGCGACGCCGCCGACCGGGCCGGCATGACCGACCTGATCGCCGACCTGCGCCGCGACGGGCCGCCGCTGCGCGCCGTGGTGCACGCCGCCGGGGTCAGCGAGGTGGTGCCGCTGACCGACACGACGCTGGAGGACCTCGCGTACGTCATCGCCCCGAAGCTCGTCGGCGCGGAACTGCTCGACGAGCTGCTCGACGGCGTCGAACTGGACGCGTTCGTGCTGTTCTCGTCCATCGCGGCGGTGTGGGGCAGCGGCGGGCAGGGCGCGTACGCCGCCGGCAACGCGCACCTCGACGCGCTCGCCGAGGCGCGCCGGGGCCGGGGCCTGCCCGCCACGTCCGTGGCGTGGGGGCCGTGGACCGAGTCGGGCATGTTCTCCGACGGCGCGCCGGAGCAGCTGCGCCGCCGGGGCCTGCGGGTCATGCCGCCGGGCGTGGCGATGGCCGGGCTGCGGCACGCCCTCGCGGCCGGGGACACCTGCGTCACCGTCGCCGACGTCGACTGGGCCACCTTCCACCCGCTGTTCACCGCGCTGCGGCCCAGCCCGCTGCTGGCCGGCCTGCCGGCCGTGCACGCGCTGACCGCCGCCCCGGCCGCCGCGCCGGACCCGGCCGCGCCCGCCGGCCGGGACCTGCTCGCCGGGCTGCGGTCGCTGCCCGGCCAGGAACGGCGGGCCGCGCTGCTGGAGATGGTGCGGGTCGACGCGGCGAAGGTCCTCGGCCACTCCTCCGCCGACGCGATCGAGACCGACCGGGGCTTCCTCGACCTCGGCTTCGACTCGCTGACCGCCGTGGAGCTACGCAACCTGCTCACCGCCGCGACCGGCCACGACCTGCCCACCACCGTCGTGTTCGACTACCCGACGCCGGCCGGCCTCGCCGACCACCTGCACGAGGAGCTGTTCGGCGGCGAGGCCGGCCCGGACGCCGGACCCGGCGGTTCCGCCGCGGCCGGCTCCGGCGGCGACGAGGAGCAGGTGCGGCGGGTCCTCGCCGCGATCCCGCTGGACCAGCTGCGCCAGGCCGGCCTGCTCGACCAGCTCCTCCAGCTCGCGCACACCGTCACCGGCCCGGCCACGCCGGCCGCCCCGGCCGCCCCCGAGGCGGAGATCCGCGAGCTCGACGTCGCCGGCCTGGTCCGGATGGCCCTGGAAGGCACCGACTCGTGACCCGGCCCGCCCCAAGGAGCCCCGAATGAGCGTCTCGCTGGACGAGGTCGTCAGCGCGCTGCGCGCGTCCCTGCTCGACAACCAGAGGCTGCGCCAGCAGAATCAGCAGCTCGCCGCCACGCTCGGCGAACCGGTGGCGATCATCGGGATGAGCTGCCGGTTCCCCGGCGGGGTCGACTCGCCGGAGCGGCTGTGGGACCTCGTCGCCGCCGGCGGTGACGCCATGGCCCCGTTCCCCGGCGACCGGGGCTGGAACGTGGACGCGCTCTACGACGCCGACCCGGCCAGCCGGGGCACCTCGTACGTGCGCGACGGCGGGTTCCTCTACGACGCCGGGGACTTCGACGCCGCGTTCTTCGGCATCAGCCCCCGCGAGGCCCTCGCCATGGACCCGCAGCAGCGGCTGCTGCTGGAGGCCGCGTGGGAGGCGTTCGAGCGGGCCGGGATCGACCCGACGACCCTGCGCGGCGCGCCCACCGGCGTGTACGCGGCCACCAGCAGCCAGGGCGACTACGCGGCCCTGCTGTCCGGGGTCGGCGGCGGCGTCGAGGGCTACCTCGGCACCGGCAGCGCCGCCGCCGTGGCCAGCGGCCGGATCTCGTACGCCCTCGGCCTGGAGGGGCCGGCCGTCACCGTCGACACGGCCTGCTCGTCGTCGCTGGTGGCGCTGCACCTGGCCTGCCAGGCGCTGCGGCTCGGCGAGTGCACCCTCGCCCTGGCCGGCGGGGTGTCGGTGATGGCCACCCCGACGGTCTTCGTGGAGTTCTCCCGCCAGCGGGGCCTGTCCACCGACGGGCGGTGCAAGTCGTTCGCCGCCGCCGCCGACGGCACCGGCTGGTCCGAGGGCGTCGGCATGCTGCTCGTCGAACGGCTCTCCGACGCCCGCCGCAACGGCCACCGGGTCCTCGCCGTGATCCGGGGCAGCGCCGTCAACCAGGACGGGGCCAGCAGCGGGCTCACCGCCCCCAACGGCCCCTCCCAGCGCCGCGTCATCAGGCAGGCCCTCGCCAACGCCGGCCTCACCGCCGCCGACGTCGACGTCGTCGAGGCGCACGGCACCGGCACCACCCTCGGCGATCCCATCGAGGCGCAGGCGCTGCTGGCCACGTACGGGCAGGACCGGGGCGACGCCGCGCCGCTGCTGCTCGGCTCGGTGAAGTCGAACATCGGCCACACCCAGGCCGCGGCCGGCGTCGCCGGGGTCATCAAGATGGTCCTGGCGATGCGGCACGGGGTGCTGCCGCCCACCCTGCACGTCGACGCGCCCACCCCGCACGTCGACTGGTCCGCCGGGGCGGTGACCCTGCTGACCGAGACCACCCCGTGGCCGGACACCGGCCGACCCCGCCGCGCCGGGGTGTCCGCGTTCGGGGTCAGCGGCACCAACGCGCACACCATCGTCGAGCAGCCCGACCCCGCCGACGCCGAGCCCACCCGCCCGGCCGGGACGCCCGCGCCGCCGGTGCCGTGGATCGTCTCCGCCCGTTCCGCCCCGGCCCTCGCGGGGCAGGCCCGCCGCCTGCTCGACCACCTCGCCGCCCACCCCGACCTCGCCCCGGCCGACGTGGCGTACTCGCTGGTCACCACCCGGGCAGCCCTGCCGCACCGGGCCGCCGTCGTCGGCGACGACGCCGACGCGCTGCGCGCCGGGCTGCGCGCGGTCGCCGAGGACCGGCCCGCCCCCCACGTCGTACGCGGCGTGGCCCGCCCCGCCGGCAAGCTCGCCTTCCTGTTCGCCGGGCAGGGCGCGCAGCGCCCCGGCATGGGCGCGGAGCTGCACCGCCGGTTCCCCGTCTTCGCCGCCGCGTTCGACGAGGTGGCCGCCGAACTCGACCGGCACCTGACCCGCCCGCTGCGCGAGGTGGTCTTCGCCGCGCCGGGCACCCCCGAGGCGGCCCTGCTGGACCGCACCGAGTTCACCCAGCCGGCGCTGTTCGCGTACGAGGTGGCCGCCTACCGGCTGGTCACCGCGTGGGGGCTGCGCCCGCACCAGCTCCTCGGGCACTCCGTCGGCGAGCTGGCCGCCGCGCACGCCGCCGGGGTGCTGTCGCTGGCCGACGCCGCCGCGCTGGTGGCCGCCCGGGGCCGGCTCATGCAGGCCCTGCCCGACGGCGGGGCGATGCTGGCGGTGCGGGCGTCCGAGGCCGAGGTGGCCCCGCTGCTCGACGGCCGGGTCGCCCTGGCCGCCGTCAACGGCCCCGCGTCGGTGGTGCTCTCCGGCGACGCCGACGCGGTGGCGGCGGCCGGCGAACGGCTCGCCGCGCGGGGCCACCGGACCCGCCCCCTGCGGGTCAGCCACGCCTTCCACTCCGCCCGGATGGACGCGATGCTGGCCGACTTCCGGGTGGTCGCCGAGAAGGCCACCTGGCATCCGCCGGCCGTGCCGCTGGTCTCCGACCGCACCGGGGCCCCGCTGAGCGCCGCCGAGGCCACCGACCCCGGCTACTGGGTCGACCACGTCCGCGACACCGTACGCTTCCACGCCGGCCTGGCCACCCTCGCCGCCGCCGGGGTCGGCACCTTCCTGGAGCTGGGCCCCGACGGCGCGCTCACCGCCCTGGGCCGGGAGTGCCTGCCGGACGCCGACGCGGCGGCGTTCGCGCCGGTCGGCCGCCGGGACCAGCCGGAGGCGGCCACCCTGCTCGCCGCGCTCGCCGCCGTCGACCTGCGCGGGGCGGGCGTCGACTGGACCGCGCCCTTCGCCGGCACCGACGCCGCCCGGGTGGACCTGCCCACCTACGCGTTCCACCACGAGCGGTACTGGCCGGAGCCGCCGGAGCTGCACCTCGCCCCCCGGCCGGAGCCCGACGCCGCCGAGGAGACGCCGGCCGGCGAGCCGGTCGTCGACCCGGCGCGGCTGTTGCGCGACCGGCTCGTCGCCAGCGCGGCGGCCGACCGGCACCGGATCCTGCTCGACCTGGTCCGGGCGCACGTGGCCACCGTGCTCGGGCACGCCTCGCCCGGGGCGATCGAGGCCGACCGGGACTTCCTGGAGCTGGGCTTCGACTCGCTGACCGCGCTGGAGCTGCGCGACGCGCTGCGCCAGGAGACCGGGGCGGAGCTGTCGGCCACCCTGCTGTTCGACCACCCCACCCCGACGGCGCTGGCCCGGCACCTGCTCGGCCAGCTTCTCGGCGCGGACGCGGGAGCCGGCGTCGGCGACGGCCCGCCGGAGGGGGCCGGCGGCCTCCTCGGCGGCCTGTTCCGCGAGCCCAAGGCCCGCGAGGACGCCGCCGGATACGCGGAGCTGCTGGTGAAGCTCGCCCAGTTCCGCCCCAGCTTCACCGAGCCAGGCCAGCTCAGCCGCCCGGCGGCGATCCTGCGCCTCGCCGAGGGCGGCGGCGCGGCCCCGATCGTGTTCTGCTGCACCATGTCGCTGCTCTCCGGCCCGCACGAGTACGCCCGCGTCGCCGCCGGCTTCCGCGGCCACCGCGACGTGTGGGCGCTGCCCAACCCCGGCTTCGCCGTCGGCGAGGAGCTCCCCGCCGACCTGGACGCGCTGCTGCGGGTGCACGCCGACACGGTGCTGCGGACGGTCGGCGGCGGCCCGTTCGTCCTCGCCGGGCACTCCGGCGGCGCGATGGTCGCCAACGTGCTCGCCCGGGAGCTGGAACGGCAACACCGCCCGCCCGCCGCGGTCGTGCTGATGGACACCTACCCGGCCGACAGCGAGGTGCTCGGCGGCTGGACGGGGCAACTGCTCGACGGGATGGTCGAGCGGGACAGCGCGTACACGCCGATGGACGACTACCGCACCACCGCGTGGGCCGGCTACCTGCCGCTGTTCCTCACCTGGCAGCCCGCCCCGATGGACTCGGCGACGCTGCTGGTGCGGGCCACCCTGCCGCTCGGGCAGTGGCACGGCGAACCCGACGGGTGGCGGTCGCGGTGGCCGTACCCGCACGAGGCGGTGGACGCCGACGGCGACCACTTCACCATGGTCGGCGAGCGGGGCCCCGACCTGGCCGCCACCGTGCAGCGGTGGCTGGCCGCCCGGGGCCTGTGAGCGCAGCCGGCGGACGCGCCCCTGGCGTGCCCCTAGCACCCCCTATCGCAGCGATTGACGACTGTCCCAGCAGGGACCAGGACGGGAGCATGGCGACGTGGACGAGGCAGTGGTGGTCGAGGAGCTGGTCAAGCGGTACCAGCCCAACATGCCGCCGGCGGTGGACGGGCTGAGCTTCTCCGTCGCCGCCGGTGAGGTCTTCGGTCTGCTCGGGCCGAACGGCGCGGGCAAGACCACGACGATCGGGGTGCTGACGACCCGGGTGCGGGCCACCTCGGGACGGGCGGTCGTGTGCGGGGCGGACGTCGTCCGCTCGCCGGCCGCGGCCCGGCAACTGCTGGCGGTGGTGCCGCAGCGGGTGAACCTGGACCGGGCGCTGACCGTCCGGCAGAACCTGCTGTTCCACTCGGCGTACCACCGGGTGTCCCGGTCGGTGCGCACGAAGCGGGCCGACGAGCTGCTGGAGCAGATGGGCCTCAAGGACTTCGCCAACGCCCGCACGGACTTCCTCTCCGGCGGCCTGGCGCAGCGCACGATGATCGCGCGGGCGCTGATGCACGCGCCGAAGGTGCTGTTCCTCGACGAGCCCTCCGGCGGCCTCGACCCGCAGTCGCGGCTGTTCGTGCACGACCGGATCGCCGAGCTGAAGCAGGCCGGCGTCACCGTCGTGGTGACCACCCACGACATGGACGAGGCGGAGAAGCTCTGCGACCGGGTCGGCATCGTCGACCACGGCAAGCTGCTCACCCTGGACACCCCGGCGGCGCTCACCCGCACCCTGCCGGGCAGCAGCACGCTGACCCTGGTGGTGTCCGCCGGCGCCCCCGCCGAGGACGTGCAGGCGGCGCTGGGCAACGTCGCCGACGTGGAGCGCGTCGAGCGGCTGCGGGCCGGCGGCCCGCCCGGCGGGATGCCGATGTTCCCCGGGATGCCGCCGATGCCGCTGCCGGACGCCCCCGCCGACCCGGACGCCACGCTGTCGTTCCGCCTCTACACGGGCACCGCGCCGGCCAACGCCGTGCCGATGGCGCTGAAGATCCTCACCGACCTGCGCTGCGAGGTCCGCGACCTCAGCATCGGCCAGCCGAGCCTCGAAGACGTCTTCATCCACCTGACCGGAAGGGAACTTCGGTGAGCGTCACCGCACCCGCCACCCCGTCGACCGCCGTGGCGCCGGCCGCGCCGGTGCGCGGGCTGGACCAGCTCGCCACCTTCCGGGCGGTGCTCTGGCGCGACATGTTCGTCACCAGCCGGGAGCTGGGCGCGTTCTTCGCCCAGGTGTTCCTCCAGCCGCTGTTCATGCTGCTGATCTTCGGCAAGGTGCTCACCAGCCTCGGCTACGCCAGCAACGACTTCGCCAACGTGCTGCTGCCCGGCGTCATCGCGCTCAACGCGTTCCTCATCGGCCTGGAGAACACCGCCCTGCCGATGGTGATGGACTTCTCCTTCACCCGCGAGATCGAGGACCGGCTGCTCTCGCCGATGGCGATCCCGCTGGTCGCGTTCGAGAAGATCGTCTTCGGCGCGATCCGGGGGGTCATCGCCGGGGTGGTGCTGATCCCCATCGGCATGCTCATGCTCGGCGTCACCTGGCCGCTGTCGACGCTGCTGCCGGTGCTCGGGGTGCTCACCGCCGGGGCGATGGTGGGCGCGGCCATGGGGCTGACGTTCGGCACGCTCGTCCCGCCGCACCGCATCCAGATCATGTTCACCGTGACCATGACCCCGCTGATGTTCACCGGCGCCACCCAGTTCCCGCTGCGCGCCCTGGACCAGCTCCCCTGGTTCCAGGTGATCTGCGCGATCAACCCGCTCACCTACGTCAGCGAGGCCACCCGGTCGCTGGTCGCCCCGCCCGGGGTGCAGTCGGTGCCGCTGTGGCTGGACCTGATCGTGCTGGCCGGGGTGTTCGTGCTGTTCAGCGCCGTCGGCATCCGCGGCTTCATGCGCCGGGCGATGGACTGAGGCGGCCGGCGCGATGACGACTCAGGCGGCCGGCACGACGACGGCCGACGAGGGCCCGCTGCTGATCGTCACCTCGGGCAGCTCCGGGCTGTTCAACCCGCTGCTCACTTTGGCCGGCGAGCTGAAGCGCCGGGGCACCCGCCGGGTGTTCTTCGCCTGCACCGACGAGCGGCGCTCCGACGTGGAGGGCCTGCCCGGCGGCGGGGAGCTGCGCTTCCTGTCGCTGGGGCCGGCCCGCCTGGCGGTGCGCCCCGAGCACTGGGACGACGACACCCACCGGCGGATGTCCGCCGGCAGCCGGGTGGAGAACTTCGCCACGTACGTCGACACCTCCGTCGACTACGACTACCTGCACGAGCTGTACGAGCGCTGCCTGACCCTGGTCGACGAGGTGACGCCGGCGCTGGCCGTGGTCGACTCGTTCGCCTCGTTCGGGATGGACGCGATGACCGTGCGGGGCGTCCCGTTCGTGATCAGCGTGTCGGTGCCGCCGTCGAACTTCCTCCAGGACAGCCTGCCGCCGACGTACCCGATGCCGCTGTCGGGGCTGCCGCTGCACATGAGCCCGAGCCAGCAGGCCGCCAACGACCGCCACCGTGAGGCGCTGCTGAGGACCCTGATGGAGCCGGAGCGGCTGGCCCGCAACACCGCCGCCGCCCAGCGCCGCAGGGCCGCCGGGATCCCCAACGTGGAGCTGCGGCCCTCGCTGTACGCGCAGGCGGCGCGGGCGCTGCTGGCGTACACGGTCTTCGGGCTGGAGTATCCCTTCGCCACCGCGCCGGCGACGCTGCGCACGGTCGGCTCGATGGTGCCCACCGAGATCGTGCCGAGCCCCGACGGGGCGGAGCTGCGCGGCTGGCTCGACGCCCACGAGTCGGTGGTCTACGTCGGGTTCGGCACCATCATGCGCCCCACCGCCGCCCAGGTGGCCGCGCTCGTCGACGTCGCCGCCCGGCTCGGCCCCGAGCACCACGTGCTGTGGAAGCTCCCCGCCGACCGGCAGCGGCACCTGCCGCCGGCCGCCGAGCTGCCGGCGAACCTGCGGATCGAGTCGTGGCTGCCGTCGCAGGTGGAGGTGCTGGCCCACCCGCACGTGCGGGTCTTCTTCAACCACGCCGCCGCCAACGCGATCCACGAGGCGGCCTGGTTCGGCGTGCCGCAGCTCGTGCTGCCGTTCTGGTTCGACTGCCACGACGGCGCGGTGCGGGTCGTCGACGCGGGCGTCGCCCTGGCCGTCGAGCACGACGACGCCCTCGACGTCGACGACATCGTGGCGAAGCTGCGCCGGCTGCTGACCGAGCGCGCCTTCCGGGACCGGGCGGCGCTGTGGAGCCGGCGGCTGCGCCAGGCCGGCGGGGTCACCGCCGCCGCCGACCTGGTGCTGCGCCACCGCGACGAGGCGGCGGCGGCCCGTCGCGCCGGCGCGCCCGCCGCCGGCTGAGCCCCTTCCTCCCGTACGCGAAGAGGGGCGGCGCGGTGGTCACCCACCGCGCCGCCCCGAGCGTCGTCGGTCAGGACGCCGCGCCCTGCGGCTCCTCGGCCAGCGGCTCCGCGTAGGCGACGAGCCGGGCCGGCAGGTCGGTGCGCCGCTTGACGTCCAGCTTGCGGTAGACCCGGGTGAGGTGCTGCTCCACCGTGCTGACCGTGATGAACAGCTTGCTGGAGATCTGCCGGTTGGTGTGCCCCTGGGCGGCCAGCGCGGCGACCCGGCGCTCGGCCTCGCTGAGCCCGTCGTCCGGCTCGGGCGCCTCGGCCCCGGCCGGATACGCCGGCAGCCCGCCGCCCGCGTCGCGCCGGATCAGCCGCTGGGCCAGCACCGACGCGCCGCAGTCCTGGGCGAGCTGGTAGGCCCGGCGCACCAGCAGCCGGGCGCGCGCCGAGTCGCCGGCCCGTTGCAGGCTCTGGCCGGTGTCGCCGAGCGCCCGCACCAGCTCCAGCCGGTCGCCGCAGCCCTGGAGCAGGTTGACCGCCTCGCCGAGCAGCTTGCGCCGGTGGTCGGGGGCGGCGGTGGTGGCGAGCAGCCGCAGCGAGCGCCCCCGGGTCCGGTCGTCGACCCCGTGCGCGACGCGCAGCTGTTCCTGCAACAGCTGGGTGGCGTGGGTCTTGTTGCCGACGCTGAGCTGCACCCGGGCCAGCTCCAGCCGCCACGGCACCAGCCCCGCCACGTCGATGCCCCAGCCGCGCATCAGCTCCCCGCAGCGGCGCAGGTCGGCGATCGCCGCGTGCGGCCGGCCCATGGCCAGGTGGTGCCGGCCCCGGGCGGCCAGGTAGTGCACGCCCAGCGTGGTGCGGAACATGCCGGCCGGGACGGGATGGGCCAGCCAGCGGTCGGCCTCGGCGGACCGGCCCGCCTCGGTCGCGCAGGCGATCAGCGTGGCCAGCGGCCCGGCGATGGCCACCCCCCACGCGGGGGCGGGGATGTCCTCCAGCGCCGCGCGGGCGTGGTGCTCCGCGCCCGGCAGGTCGCCCAGCCGCAGCGCGGCCTCGGCGCGGACCGCCCGCACGACGGCCCGCCACACCGGGGCGTGCCGGACCGCCGGCCGGTTGAGCAGGATGTCCGCCCAGGCCACGACCCGGTCGCTGCGTCCCGACCACAGCAGCGCGAGCAGCGGGGCGGTGAGCAGTCCCACCGCTCCGTCGTCGGTGTGGTGCCGTTGCAGCAGCTGCTCGGCGGTGGCCACGGTGTCGGTGTCGGCGTTCGGCAGCAGCGCCGTGCCGAGCACCGTGACCGCCTGCAACTGGGGGCTGATCGACGTCGGCGCGGTCGCGGCCCGGCTCCACGTGCTCGGCGTTTCCCGCACGGAGGCGAGCTGGTCGGGGTGGGACAGGGAGACCAGCAGTTGCATGGCCCGCAGCCGGCCGGCCGGGCCGTGGTCGTCGTCGGGGGAGAAGCCGCTGACGGCCTCGGTGGCCTCCTCCACCCGCCCCTGCCAGAGCAGGAACGGCACGGTGGACAGGGCGGCCCCGGTGGACCAGCCGGCGGCCCGCGCGGTCTCCACCAGCTCGGTCAGGTGCCCGTTGACGGCGAGCGGGTTGACCTGCCACCGGGCGTTGACCAGCATCGCGGTGGCGGCGGTGCGCTGCCGCTCGTCGACGTCGGCCCGGGCGACCAGGCGCAGGCACGCCGCCGCCACGTCGGGCCGGCCCGACGCCAGGGCCTGCGCGGCGGCGTCGGAGAGCACCGGCACCACCCAGGGGGCGTCCGCCCACCCGGCGGCGACCAGGTGCTCGGCGACCGCGGCCGGCTCCGCGCCGTGTTCGTGCAGCACCTCGGCGACCCGCTGGTGCAGGCCGCGGCGCTCCTCGGGGGACATGTCGGCCAGGATGGACCGCAGGATGCGGGGGTGGCGCAGTTGGTCGGACTTCATCAGCCCCGAGGTGCGCAGCACCCGCACCGCCGGGGCGGCCGACTCGGGCACCACGTCGAGGACGTGGCCGAGCAGCTCGGCCGGCACGGGGCGGTTCAGCACGGCGAGGGCCTGCGCGACGCGCCGCACCCCCGGCTCGTGCCGGTAGAGGCAGCCGAGGACGGCCTGGTCGAACGGGTCGCTGCCGATCGGGTCCGCGCCGCGCTCGTCGCCCGCCCCGCCGGGGGGCCGCTCGTCGATCAGGGCGCGGGTGAGCAGCGGGTTGCCGCCGGTCATGCTGAGGCAGCGTTCGGCCGTCTCCCGGGCGGCGGCACCGCCGTCGGCGTCGACGAGCCGGGCGATCCCGTCGACGGTCAGCGGCGGCAGGCCGATCCGCGAGAAGTACGGCTGGCTGAGCAGCTCGGCGCGGAACAGCGGGTGGGGCGGGCGCAGCGTCGACGCCTCGGCGAGCACCACCATGATCCGGGCGTGCCGCAGCCGGCGGGTGACGTAGAGCAGGCAGTGCAGCGACGCCGGGTCGGCGTGGTGCACGTCGTCGACGGCGAGGACCAGCGGCCCGGCGTCGGCGAGGTCCAGCAGCGCCGTGAACAGGCCGTGCAGCAGGGGCGCCCAGACCCGGTCGCCGTCGGCAGCCCCGTCGGCCGCGTCCCCGCCGGGCTCCGGCAGGGGCACGGCGAAGGCGGCGTCCCGCATCAGGTTCTCGATCCGGGCCGCCGCCTCGTGGTCCAGCCGGGCACTGTGGAACAGCTGCCCCAGCACTCCCAGGTGGAGTCCGCGTTCCGCCCGGGACCCGGCCGCGCCGAGCACCCGCCCCCCGGCCGCCGCGGCCCACTCGCTGAACGTCTCCAACAGGCTCGTCTTGCCGCTGCCCACCGCGCCCGTCACGAGCGCGACGTGTCCGCGTTGGTGCTCCGCGCAGGCGTCGAACGCCCGCCGGAGCCGGTCCAGTTGTTCCTCCCGCTGCACCAGCACCACTCGTGTCAGCCCTTCTCGTACGCGGTGCCGGGCCGGGAGCACCGGCGCTGACCGACACCGCCCCCCCAAGCCGGACAGCCGCCCCTCCACCACGCCCACCCGTCGCACCGGGTAGGGGTGGAGCGCACCGGGCCGCCATGCCGGGTGGACCTGAACTGTCCCCTGACCGGACCGCGCTCCCCAGCGAGCGATCCGGATGTCCAGGCGAGTCTGGCACCGGGTCGGGTGTGCGACAACGGGCGCGAGACCCCATCGTTTCGCACGCAAACCTGCGGTTCCGGGTGGCCGTTAGGGGTTGCCATGGACGCCGTAAGGGGGGTCGGTGGCGGCCGGGCGGCGGAACGTGTCGACGGGACGTACGGCAGGTGTCGACGCGGCGGGGTGATGGTGCCACACGGTCGGGTCCCGGCGCACCTCCGCCAGGACGGGGCGGCCGGACGTCCGACCGTCGGACGTCGACGGTCGGGTGTCCCGGCATCGGTGGGGCGTCGGGTGTGGCGCGGGTCAGCGCCGGGCGTCGTCGTCGCGCCCCGGGGGCGTGCGGGGCGCGCCCAGGCGTTCCGCCGGCATCGCGCCGGGCCGGTGCAACCGCAGCCGTACGGCCAGCTGCCGGCGCGAGTCGACGTCGAGCTTCCGGTAGATGCGGGTCAGTCGCTGCTCGATCGCGCTGACCGTCAGGAAGAGCTTCTCGGCGATCTCCCGGTTGGTGTGGCCCTGCGCGGCCAGGGTGGCCACCCGCGACTCGGTGTCGCTGAGCCCTTCCACCAGCACCGCCGCGTCGGGGTCGACGCCGGCCGGTCCGCCGCGGGCGGTGGCGGCGGCCGGCCGCAGCAGCGGGAGGCCGCACTCCTGGGCCAGCGTCCGGGCGGCCCGCGCCGCCTTGCGGGCCTGCCGCAGGTCGCCCGCCTGCTGGTAGGCGTGGCCCAGGTCGGTGAGGCTGTGCGCGAGCTCCATCCGGTCGCCGCACTGGCGCAGCAGCCGCACGGAGCCGCGCAGGTGCGGAATCGGGTCCGGGCCGTCCTCCGCCGCCGCGAGCACCCGCAGCGCGGCGGCCCGGTACCGCACGTGGCCGGGCCGCAGCCGGCCCAGCTCCTCCCGGACCAGCTTCTCGGCCTGCTGCCGGCGGCCGAGTTGCAGCAGGGCCCGGGCCGACTCGGTCCGCCACGGGATGAGCGCGGACAGGTCCAGCCGCCAGGCCGCCATGAGCTGCCCGCAGAGCTGGAAGTCGGCCAGGGCGCTCTCCGGGCTGCCGGCGACCAGCGCGTGCAGGCCCCGGGCATGCAGGTAGTGCAGCCCGAACGGGGTCTCGAAGAGCGCCTGGGGCACGGGAACCTGGAGGCAGGCCGCCGCCGCGTCGAGCTCACCCAGGAACGTCAGGGCGCGCAGCCGGATGGCCAACGGTATCCCGATCACCACGCCCCAGCCCTTCGGGGAGAGCTGGGTCAGCGCGCTGTCGGCCAGTTCCTGCGCCTGGGGCAGGTCGCCGCGTCGGCCGGCGATCGCCGCGTCGAGGGCGGTCAGCATCGCCGCCGGGGTGGGATGCCGGCTGACGGTGGCGCTGCGGCCCAGCCGGCCGCACCAGTCGCCGGCGAGGTCCAGGCGGTCGGCGTAGATCATGGTGATCAGGGCGCAGATGGCGGTCCACATGTCCCGCTCGTCGTCCAGCCCGATGGTGGACAGCACCCGTTCGGCCTCCTCGACGGCGCCGCCGTCGCCCCGCTCCAGCACGGAGGCCAGCATGGTCACGCCCCGGAGCCGCCGCTTCACCTTCGCGATGGTCAGCGGGTCCCGCCCGGCCGGGGCGGGGGCCGGGTGGTCGATCGTCACCCCGGGGTAGAGGGTGGCCATCCAGCCCTTGGTGACCAGCAGCTCGGCCGCGGAGCGCGGGTCGCTGCTGTCGGCTCGGTCGCCCAGGTGCCGGACCAGCTCGACGGCCTTGTCGATCTGGCCGTGCCAGAGCAGGTACTGGATCGGCCCCGCGGCCTGCGTGCTGCCCAGGTGCCCGGCCCGTACGGCGCTGGCCACCCCCTGGAGGTGGGGCATCGCGGCCTGCGGGTCGACGCGCCACTCGGCGCGGGCCAGGGCGGAGCGGGCGCGCGCCCGCAGGCACTCGTCGGCGCAGTCCCGGTGGGCGCGGCGCAGGAACCGCAGGGCCGCGTCCACCACGCCGTCCAGCAGCGCCTGCTCACCGGCGTCGAGCAGGGTCCGGGCCATCCACGGCTCGGTCAGCTCGTCGGTCCGCAGCAGGTGCCCGGCGACCAGGACCGGCGACGCGCCGTCCTCGTGCAGCAGGCAGGCGGTCAGCCGGTGCAGCCGGGCGCGTTCCTCGGCGGTGGTGCCGTCGAGCACCGCCCGGCCGACGGCGGGGTGGCGCAGCCCGCCGTCGGTGATCAGGCCGGCGCTGGTGGACTCGTCGATCGCCCGCAGGGCGGACTCCGCGCGCACGTCGACGAGCTGCGGCAGCAGTGCGCCGTGCAGCGGCTCGTCGGTCACCGCGAGCGCCCGGGCTGCCTTGAGCACCAGGTGCTCGCAGCGGTAGAGGCAGCTCAGCACGGCCTCCCGGAACGCCTCGCCCGCCTCCGGCCGGGTGCCCCCGCGCGGCGCGGCGGCCAGGTGGTCGTCGGCGAGCGCCTGCACCAGCAGGGGGTTGCCGGCGCTGATCCGGTGCACCTCCTCGGCGATGCTCCGCGCCGTCGGCGCGCCGAGCCGGTCGGCCAGGGCCCGGTAGGTCCCGTCCGGGGTGAGCAGGGGGATCCGGATCCGGTGCAGCCGCGCGGGTTGCAGCAGCTCGGCGTAGACCTCGGGGTGCCACGGCCGGGTGCGGGGCGACTCGGTCAGCACGATCAGCACGGGCAGGCCGGGGATGCGCCGGGCCACGTAGTCGAGGCAGCGCAGTGACGGCACGTCGGCGTGGTGGACGTCGTCCACCCCGATCACCAGGGGGTTCCGGGCGGCCAGCTCCAGCAGGGCGCCGCCGATCGCCGCGATGGTCCGGGCCGCCCCCTCCTGGTCGTCGTCGAGGTCGGACCAGGTGAGGGCGCTCTGGTCGAGCAGCCGTTCGAGGCGGGCGCGGGCGTCGTCCGGCGGAGCCGCCCGGACGAGCTGGCGGACGACCTCCAGCGGGACGGCGCGCTCGGCCCGGGAGGCGCTCGCCCCGAGGAAATGGGCGCCGGCGTCGGCGGCCCGCCGGGCGAAGTCCTGCAGCAGGGTGGTCTTGCCGACGCCGACGGGGCCGGTCAGCGCGACCACCGCCCGGGCGTCGACGGGCGGACCGGCGGGACGACGCAGGTCGCCGAGCCGGCGGGCCAGGAGGTCGAGCTGGTGGGACCGTTCGCTCAGCTCCATGGGCGTGGCCTCGGAAGGCGCGGGGGGCCAGCCGTCACGGGACCCGCCACCTTCCCTGGTCTGCCATCGAGCTTGACGAAATCGGAGACCGGCAATTTTCGACCCATTCCCGTATTGGCGAATATAGACGGCCGTCACGTGTTCGCGGCGAGCCATCGATTAGCTTGACTGGCTGATACTCCCGGACCAGGGCTCTACCAGCACCTTCGACAATTCTAGGGCCTGTCCGGACGCTTCCCCCCGCTATCGACCGCCGTGCATGGTGGGAGTATGGCAGTCCGGCAATTGGGCGGCAAGCCGAAGGTTGTAAAGGATAGGCAAACATCGGTTTGGTGCCTTCGGGCCGCGTCGGCGGCGTCGGCGGAACTGACAGCGGACCGTCGCCAGCCGAATTCGCAAAGTGATACGTGAGCCTTTCTCTGGTCGGTTGATGCCGTTTTCGGGGCTTGCCGACAATTGGGCGGAAAGGGTTGTGCGGGCCCCGTTGACCCTCAAGGGAGCGCTCCCGCGAGAGGTGTGCCGAGAAGCGTCCGCTCCGTCGCCGGCCCGTGTCCGGCTCCCGGCGGCGGTGGCGCTGCGTGGCGTCCGCGCGCCGCGCCGGGCGTCGGCGTCCGGCTGGTCCGCCTCCCCGGCGGGCCGGCTCGTGGTGCCGGATCCGCAGGACGGATCGGGCAGTCCATCCTGGAGGTTCGGGGCGGGGCGGCGGGTGGCCGGCGGCGGGGCGCGTGCGAGCGGCGGGGATCGATGCCCGCGGCATTTCGCCCCGGCGAGCTGTCCGCCGAGGGTGGGCCCGGTAGGCGGCATCCGGCGGGAGTGCGGGAGGGGCGCGTCCCCTTCGATGGCATGACGCACGCTTGCCCGATTCGAGCTGCTTCAAAAACAAAAGACGTCTTTGCTGTTAAATGTGGGTTATACGCGATTGAGTTGCGCCGGGCGTCGCATTTGCAGTGGCCGGAGTCAATCGAGCGCCAATCCGAACGAGCGGTCGGAATCAATGTATCTGAGCCCCGTTCCGGGCGGGTTTCGCTATCCGTGCGGCCCGCGTCGCCATTCCCTTCCGGCCCGTTCCGTCGGGCCCCGGCGGCGGCACGCCCGTTCGCGGAACAGCATCGCCGTGCCCCCGGCGGCCGACTCCCGCCCCCACGGGGGTCGTGCCTGGCCCGCCCACCCGTCGGTGGCGGCGGGACCCCGCGTCGCGGTGGGCGCGGCGTGGCACGGCTAGGGGTTGTGCGCCGGCGATAGCGCAGCCTAATTTCGGGGCACCCGCAGCACGCGGGGATGGCCGGATATGGGGCTACCCGCACCCATGACGCGAAGGGTTCTGTGGCCGCGATGTCCCTGCCACTGCCGAGGCTCGTCGGCGCCCTCGACAGAGGTTAGGGCGGATGACACTGCTGCCGGCGTTACGCGCCTCCGGCACGGACCGCCCCGACGCCGTCCGGGTGGCCGGGCGCACGCTCTCCAGCGAAGCGCTGCTCGGCTGCGTGAACGCGGTCGCCGACCGGATCCGGGGCGCCGCCGCGGTCGCGGTCGACGCCACCCCCAGCCTGGAAGCGGTCGTCGCCATGGTCGGGGCCGTCCAGGCCGGCGTGCCGCTGGTGCCCCTGCCGCCCCGGGCCGACGCGCGGGAGCGCCGCCGCATCCTGCGGGAGTCCGGCGCGACCGTGCTCCTCGGCCGGGACACGTCCCACCCCCCCGGCCGGGCCGCCGTCGCCGGGCTGGCCACCGTCCCCGTCGACCTGAGCCGGCGCTCCTCGGCCCACCAGCCGGAGCCGCACCCCGACGCCGACGCGGTGATCCTCTACACCGGGGGCGCGAGCGGGCCACCGAGGGGCGTCCGGGTCTCCCGTCGGGCCATCGCCGCCGACCTGGACCGGCTGGCGGACGCGTGGCGGTGGAGCGGCGAGGACGTCCTCGTCCAGGGCGCTCCGCTGTTCCGGGCGTACGGCCTGGTGGTGGGCCTGCTCGGCGCGCTGCGCGTGGGCAGCCGCTTCGTCCACCTCGACCGGGACGCCGCCGCCGGCCCGGTCGGCACCATGTACCTGGCGGTCCCCGGCCAGTGGGCGCGCATCTCGCGGGACCGCCCCTGGGCCCGGTCGCTGTCCGGGGCGCGGATCCTGGTCTCCGCCGACGCCCCGCTGGCCCCCGCCGTGACCGAACGGCTCCGCCTGCTCACCTCGCACTCCCTCATCCAGGGGTACGGCACCACCGAGACCCTGATCGCGGTGACCGGACGGGCCGACGCGCCCTGCGCCGCCGGCACCGCCGGGACGCCCTTGCCCGGCGTGCAGACCCGGATCCTCGACCGCGACGACCGGCCGGTGCCGGCCGACGGCGAGTCCGTCGGCGAGCTGGGCATCCGGGGCCCGACGCTGTCCAGCGGGTACGTCGACGGGCGCGGGCGGTGCGCCGACGCCGCCGGCTGGCACGTCACCGGCGACCTCGCCACCGTGGCGGCCGACGGCTCGCACCGGATCATCGGGCGGCGACGGACCGACGTGGTGCACGGCCGCACCCGCCGGATCCACGCCGGGCAGGTCGAGGAGGTGCTCCTGAGCCACCCCGGGGTCCGCGACGCCGCCGTGGTCGGCACCCCGCACGCGGTGCAGGGCGAACAGGTCACCGCGTACGTGGTCGCCGCCGAAGGGCTCACCGCCCAGGTGCTCATCGACCACGTGGGCCGCCACCTGTCGGCCGGGCAACGGCCCCGCCGGGTGCACTTCGTCGACGAGCTGCCCCGCAGCGCGCAGGGCCGGATCAGGAAGTCGCTGCTCATCGCGGCCGGCTGACCGCGAACGGCCGCACCGGCCGATCGTGCGCCCGCTGCGCCCGCCGGCCGCGCCGACCCGCCGCCGCCCGGCCCCGCACGCCGCCGGGGAGGCGGGCGCCTCAGCCCTCCACCCAGCCGTGCCGCCGCGCCAGCGCCAGCATCCGGGCGCGCACCGCCACGATCTGCGCCCCGGTCAGGTCCGGTACGGAGATCAGCAGCGCCTCGGTGGTCTCGGTGACGAAGGACCGCTCGGACAGCACGTCGCAGAGCCCCTCCTCGTCCTCGATCCCGCCCTGGCCCTCGTGGCCGCGCCCCGTCGACGGCGCGACCGTCCGCACCGGGGCGGCGCGCTCGCCCGCCACGGCGGGCCCGAGCACGCGCACCGTCAGCGCCTTCGGGCCGCGCTCGTTCTCCACCGCCTCGTACTCCACCGGGACGCCGGGCCCCAGCGCCCACTTGTCGCCGTCCACCGTGTTGGCGTGCACGAACACGTCGTCGCCACCGCCGTCCGGCGCGATGAAGCCGTAACCCCGCACCTCGTCGAACCGGACCACCCTGCCAGTCAGCATCGCCACCCGCATTCCTCAGACCAAAGACCACTACACACCCCCGACCGACCAGGCCGGGGCACCCCTCAGGGTGACATCCGCCCCCGCCGCCCTCCACCCGTACCCACCCCTATCGGCGCGTCGCGCCCGATCGAGGGACGGCGCGGGCGGCCGGGGCGGCCTAGCATCGGCGGCTGTGATCGAGCAGATCCTCCCCCCGGCCGCGGTCGTGGCCGAAGCGTTCACCGACCCCGCCGGCCTGACCCTGTTCCCCGAGGAGGAGCGGCTCGTCGCCAACGCCGTCGACAAGCGCCGCCGGGAGTTCACCACCGTGCGGCACTGCGCCCGCCGCGCGCTCCGCGAGCTGGGCATCCCCGAGACGCCGATCGTCTCCGGCGCGCGCGGCGCCCCCGTCTGGCCCGCCGGGGTGGTCGGCAGCATGACGCACTGCGAGGGTTACCGGGCGGCCGTCCTCGGCCGCGCCACGGCGCTGGCCACCCTCGGCGTCGACGCCGAGCCGCACGCGCCGCTGCCCGAGGGGGTGCTCGACGCGATCGCGCTGCCCGCCGAGCGGGCCCGCACCGCCGCGCTGGCCGCCGCGCACCCCACGGTCTGCTGGGACCGCCTGCTGTTCAGCGCCAAGGAGTCGGTCTACAAGGCGTGGTTCCCGCTGACCGGCCGATGGCTGGACTTCGCCGAGGCGGACATCGTCGTCGACGCCGGCGGGACGTTCGTCGCGCGCCTGCTGGTGCCCGGCCCGGTCCTCGGCGGCGCCCCGGTGACCGCCTTCCGCGGCCGGTTCCTGGTCGAGCGGGGCCTGGTGCTCACGGCCATCGGCATTCCCGCCACCGCCGGCTGAGCCCGACCGGCCCGCGGGCCGCCGGTCGGACCCGGCGCGGGCCCGGCTCAGTCCGCCGCCAGCCTGGTCTTCTGCACCTTGCCGAGGGCGTTGCGGGGCAGCGCCTCGACCAGCCGCACCTCGCGGGGCCGCTTGTGCGCCGACAACTGGCGGGCCACGAAGTCGATCAGCTCCGGGCCGTCCACCCCGTCGCCCACCACGTACGCGGTGACCTGCTGGCCGAGGTCCGGGTGCGGGGTGCCGACCACGGCGGCCTCCCGGACGCCCGGGTGGGCCAGCAGGGCGTCCTCCACCTCGCCGGCCCCGATCCGGTACCCGCCGCTCTTGATCAGATCCGTGGCGGCGCGGCCGACGATCCGGTGCCACCCGTCCGGGCCGATCGTGGCGACGTCGCCGGTGCGGAACCAGTCGTCGGGGGTGCGGGTGGCCGCGTCGGCGTCGGGCCGGCCGAGGTAGCCGTCGAAGAGGGTCGGTCCGGCGACCTGGAGCTCGCCCATCGCCTCCCCGTCGGCGGGCAGCGCCGCGCCGTGCTCGTCGACGAGCCGGGTCCGCACCCTGGGCAGCGGCACGCCGACCGTTCCGGGCCGGCGCGGCCCGTCCGCCCGCGCGCTCACCGTGATCAGGGTCTCGGTCATCCCGTACCGCTCGACGACCTCGTGGCCGGTGAGCGCGGCCAGGTCCGCGAAGACCGCCGCCGGCAGGGCCGCGCTGCCCGAGACGAGCAGCCGCGCCGGGCGCAGCGCCCGCGCCGAGTCCGGGTCCGCCGCGATCCGGGACCACACCGTGGGTACGCCGAAGTAGACCGTGCCGCCGGCCGCCGCGTACCGCTCGGGGCGCGGCCGGCCCACGTGGTGCAGCCGGCTGCCCAGCCGCAGCGGTCCCAGCACGCCCAGGACGAGCCCGTGCACGTGGAACAGCGGCAGCCCGTGCACCAGCAGGTCCTCGGGCGTCCACGCCCAGGCGTCGGCGAGCCCGTCCAGGCAGGCGGCGACCGCCCGCCGGCCGATCACCGCGCCCTTCGGCGCCCCGGTCGTGCCGCTGGTGTAGAGGATCAGCGCCGTGGCGGCCGGGTCCGGCTCGGGGTGGGCGGCGTCCGACCGCCGCGCCAGGTCGACCGGGATCACCGGCGGGCCGTCGCCGGCCGGACCGTCGCCGCCCGCCGGGGCGAGCAGCGCCGTCGCGCCGGAGTCGCGCAGGATGTGCTCCCGCTCCATCGGCCCGGCGTCCGGCGGCACCGGGACGACCGCCGCGCCGGCCAGCAGCGCGCCGACCACCCCGACCACCGTCTCCAGGGTGGGCGTCGCCTCGACGGCCACCCGGTCCACGCCGCCCAGGTCGTCGGCCACGGCCGTGGCGAGCCGGCGCAGCTCCACCCAGGACACGGCCCGGTCGTCGACCCGGACCGCGTCCGGGCGGTCGTCGGCGGACTCGGACAGCCAGCTCAGCAGCGGCATGTGGACGCACCTCTCCACCGGTAGGGTTCGCGGTGACGCCGGCCGGTCGGGTCGTCGCGGCGGACCCGGCCCGGCGGGTCCCGGCGACCCGACGCTAGCCGGGGCGCCCGGCGGCGGGCCACCCCTACGGCCGGCGTCGGCGTGTCGGGCGCGTGCGTGGGTGGGAGGTGTCGCCGGTGGTCGGTGCGGCGGTGTGCCGGTCCGGGGGAGTCCGGGCGGTCGTCCTGGACCTCGACGGTGTGCTGGTCGACAGCCTGGCCGTGGCCCGCGAGGCGTTCGCCCTCGCGCACGCCGAGGTGGTCGGCGGCGGTGTCGCGCCCGTCGACGAATACTGCCGCCACCCGGGCCGCTACCTGCCCGACGTGCTGCGGCTGATGGGCCTCCCGGCGGCCATGGCCGACCCCTTCGTGCGGGAGAGCAACCGGCTGGCCCACCTGGTCACCCCGGTGGACGGGGCGGCCGGCGTGCTCGGCGCGCTACGCGGGCGCGGGATCGGGCTGGCCGTGGCGACCGGCCGCAGCGGGGTGCGCGCCCGCGACCTGCTGGCCCGGCTGGACCTGCTGCGCCTGGTCGACCACGTGGTCGGCTCCGACGAGGTGGCCCGCCCGAAGCCGGCCCCGGACATCGTGCGCCGGGCGCTGGAACTGCTCGGCGTCGCGCCGGCCGACGCGCTGATGGTCGGCGACGCGCCCAGCGACCTGGCCAGCGCCCGCGCGGCCGGGGTCGTCGCGGTCGCGGCGCTGTGGGGGGAGTCCGACCCGGCGACCCTGCTCGCCGCCGGCCCGGACGTCGCCCTGGCCGGGCTCGGGGACCTGCTGCCGCTCTGCGACCCGCGACCCGTGCCCGACCCGCCGCCCGGCGACCGGCCGGCGGCCCCCGGCGACCGGTTCGCGTCCCTCGGCCGAGGAGCGGACGGCGTGGACGGACACGCCGGGTGACCGCCCCACACCCCTGCTGGCCGGCCCCGATCGCGGTCGGCACCCCGGTTCGTCAGCCGATGAGTTGATTCGTGCCTCGGATGGCCGGATGATATCCGGCGTCGACCGCCCGTGCGCCGGTCGTCGTCCCACCGTGGCACGACGCGCCCGCAGCACCACAGCCCCCATCCCCAGCACCGCCATCCCCAGCACCGCGACACCACCCAGCACAGAGACGCCGCGATTTCCCCCGAGGGCCCGCCCTCGCCGGCGGCAATCCGCACGTGACGGAGGACCACGCCCATGCCGGTCATCGAGGTCGAGCACCTGCACAAGCGGTACGGCGACAAGATCGCCGTCGACGACGTCTCCTTCGCCGTCGAACAGGGCGAGATCTTCGGCGTGCTCGGCCCCAACGGGGCGGGCAAGACCACCACGGTCGAGTGCGTGCAGGGGCTGCGCCGCGCCGACGGCGGCACCGTCCGCGTCCTCGGGCTCGACCCGATCCGCGACCGCACCGAGGTGCGGCAGCGCGTCGGCGCCCAGTTGCAGGAGAGCCAGCTCCCCGACAAGCTGCGCGTGCGTGAGGCGCTGGACCTCTACCGGTCCTTCTACCGCAACCGGGCCGACATCGACGAGCTGCTCGACGACCTCGGCCTGGCCGCGCAGCGCGACACCGCCTTCCACAAGCTGTCCGGCGGGCAGAAGCAGCGGCTCTCGGTGGCCCTCGCGCTGGTCGGACGCCCCGAGATCGCCATCCTCGACGAGCTGACCACCGGGCTGGACCCGCAGGGCCGGCGGGACACCTGGGACCTGGTCGAGCGCATCCGCGACCGGGGGGTGACGGTCGTGCTGGTCACCCACTTCATGGAGGAGGCCGAGCGGCTCTGCGACCGGCTGGCCATCATCGACACCGGCCGGGTCGTGGCCATCGACACCCCGTCCGGCCTGCTGTCCCGCGTCGGCACCGAGCACCGGGTGCACTTCCGCCCGCTCGACCCGGTGGAGGACTCGCTGCTCGCGTCGCTGCCGGAGGTGACCGGGGTGCGCCGCACCGGCGACGAGATCACCGTCACCGGCCCGGAGCAGGTCCTCCAGACGGTGCTGTCGGCCCTGGCCGAGCAGAAGGTCCGCTACGCCGGCCTGCGCGTCGAGCAGCCCACCCTGGACGACGCCTTCGTCTCGCTGACCGGCCGCGCCGCCCGCGCCACCACCCCGCCGTCGACCGACGAGAGGTCCTCGTGAACGCCCTGTCCAAGCTCATCGCCGTCGAGGCGAAGCTGTTCCTGCGCGAGCCGGTGTCGCTGTTCTTCGTCTTCGCCCTGCCGCTCGGCCTCATGCTGGTCTTCGGGCTGCCGCAGCGCGGCGCATCCGGCGGGGACGCCGGGCAGCACGGCGAGCTGACCTTCCTGCCGGCCCTCGCGCTGGCCCTCACCATCGGCATGCTCGCGCTGTTCACCCTGCCCATGGCGCTGGGCATCTACCGGGAGCGGCGGGTGCTGCGCCGGCTGGCCACCACCCCGGTCAACCCGGCCCTGCTGCTGGTGGCGCAGGTGGTGGTCAACCTGGTGATGGGCGTGGCCGGCGCGGTGGTCACCGCGATCGGCGTACGGTTCCTGCTGGACCAGCCGGCCCCGGCCAACGTGCCCGCCTTCGTGCTGGCGTTCCTGCTCGGCGTGGCCTGCCTCTTCGCCGTGGGCCTGCTCATCGCGGCGCTCGCCCCGTCGGCCCGGGCGGCCCAGTCCATCGGGCCGGCGCTGTTCTTCCCGCTGCTCTTCCTCGCCGGCGCCTGGCTGCCGCGCGACCAGATGCCGGCCGTGCTGGCCCGCATCGGCGACTACTCGCCGCTCGGTGCCACCGTGGACACCCTCGCGGCGGCCTGGGCCGGCGACAGCCCGGCGTGGCCGCAGCTGCTGGCCCTGGCGGTCACCGCCGTCGTCGGCAGCGTCCTGGCCACCCGCTTCTTCCGCTGGGAGTGAAAGGAAGGGCCCCCTCTTAACGCATACGGTAGAGAAGGGTTCCCTTCTCACCGGCGGCCCACGCCGGCACCCGGCGCGGCCCGCTAGGGGGGCGGTAAGGGTGTTCGGTGAGTGTGATCTGGATTACGTTCGAGGCGGACGGGGGTCGTCGCCGACCGTCGGGAGGGCGTTCTCCCGCCGCCCGTTCCGCCTGCCGCGGAACGGGGTGCCGCCCCCCGTTCGGTGATCCGCTCCGCGCAGCGACCGGCGCGTCCGAGGCGGAGCGACGAGCGACGGAGGTCGTGCGATGACAGTTTCCGAATCCGCCCCCACTGTCCGGACGGCGAACCCCATCGTCAACGATGACGACCGGATCGCCTGGCCGGCGCCGGCCAGGACCATCGGCGGCGAGGCCGCCGGCATCATCGACGTCGTGCTGGAGGGCGGGCCCGCCACCCTGCCGACCGAGCTGCGCAGCCACCGGGTCTCCCCGGTGGAACACAAGATCAAGGTACGCCACTACGGCGGCTACGAGCACTTCGAGCGGGACTCCGGTGGCGGCGAGGCACCAATCGTCTTCCGCTGGACCGGCCGCACCCGGATCGCCGAGTAGTCGAGGCAGCGCCCCGCGGTCGGCGCGGCCCCGGCGGACCGCGCCGACCGCCGCGCCGGCTGCCGGCGGGTCAGGGCCGGTCGGGGGAGAGCCGGTGGGTCAGCGCCGTGTGCCGGCGACCGGTGCCGGCCGTACGCACCGCGATGGCCAGCGCCTTGCGCGAACCGGCCAGCACGACCAGCTTCCGGGCCCGGGTGACGGCGGTGTAGAGCAGGTTGCGCTGCAACATCGTGTACGCGCCCATGGTCACCGGCACCACCACCGCCGGATACTCGCTGCCCTGCGACCGGTGCACCGTGATGGCGTACGCGTGCTGGAGCTCGTCGAGCTCGTGGAACTCGTACCCGATGTCCTCGTCCTCGTCGGTGCGGACGGTCAGGCTCTGGTCGTCGAGGTCCAGGGCCGTCACCACGCCGACGGTGCCGTTGAACACCCCGGCCGCGCCCTTGTCGTAGTTGTTGCGGACCTGGATGACCTTGTCGCCGACCCGGAAGACCCGGCCGCCGTGCCGCCGCTCCGGCGCGTCCTCGCGGTGCGGGGCGATCGCCTGCTGGAGCAGGGTGTTGAGGTTCCCGGCCCCGGCCGGCCCGCGCAGCATCGGGGTGAGCACCTGCACGTCGCGCGGGCGCAGACCGAACCGGCGCGGGATCCGGCGGGTCACGATGTCGACCACCTGCTCGGCGGTGACCTCGGGCTCGTCGCTGGGAAAGAGGAAGAAGTCGGGGTGCTCGCCGAACACCGGGGCCTGGCCGGCGTTGATCCGGTGCGCGTTGACCACCACGCCCGACTCCTGCGCCTGCCGGAAGATGCGGGTGAGCCGGACCCTGGCCACGGTCTCGGCGGCGAGCACGTCGCGCAGCACCTCGCCCGCGCCGACCGAGGGCAACTGGTCGACGTCGCCGACCAGCAGCAGGTGCGCGCCGGGCGGCACCGCCTTGACCAGCTTGTTGGCCAGGATCAGATCCAGCATGGACGCCTCGTCGACCACCATCAGGTCGGCGTCGACCGGGTTGTCCCGGTCGAAGGTGGCGTCCCCGCCGGGGCGCAGCTGGAGCAGCCGGTGCACGGTGGTCGCCGGGTGGCCGGTCAGCTCGGTGAGCCGCTTCGCCGCGCGGCCGGTCGGCGCGGCCAGCACGATCTTTGCCTTCTTCGCCGCCGCCAGCTCGATGATCGACCGGACGGTGAACGACTTGCCGCAGCCGGGGCCGCCGGTCAGCACGGCGACCTTCGAGGTCAGCGCCAGCCGTACGGCCTGCTCCTGCTCGGGGGCCAGCTCCGCCCCCGTGCGGGCCTTCAGCCAGGCCAGCGCCCGGCCCCAGTCCACGCCCGCGAAGGCCGGCATCCGGTCCACCCGGTCGGTCAGCAGCCGGACCAGGCTCGCCGCGAGGGCCGACTCGGCCCGGTGGAACGGCGTCAGGTAGACGGCCGGGATGACGGCCCCCTCGCTGCTCGGGTTCGGCACCGCCTCGCCGACCACGCCGTCGGAGGCCGCCACGAGGTCGGCCAGGCCGGCGGCGACCAGGTCCGCCGGCACCTCCAGGATCGTCGCGGCGTCGGCGACCAGGTTCGGCTCGGGCAGGTAGCAGTGCCCGCCGTCGGCGGCCTCGGAGAGCGTGTAGCGGATGCCGGCGCGGATCCGCTGGGGGCTGTCGTGGGGGATGCCCACCGCCTTGGCGATGTTGTCGGCGGTGCGGAACCCGATGCCCCACACGTCGGCGGCGAGCCGGTACGGGTCGTCGCGCACGACGGCGATGGACTCGTCGCCGTACTGCTTGAAGATGCGCACGGCGTGCGAGGTGGAGACCCCGACGCCCTGGAGGAAGACCATCACCTCCTTGATGGCCTTCTGCTCCTGCCAGGCCGCGCCGATCGCGGCGGTGCGCTTGCGGCCGAGGCCGTGCACCTCGACCAGCCGGCCCGGTTCCTCCTCGATGATCCGCAGCGTGTCCACGCCGAAGGCGGCCACGATCCGGGCCGCCATCTTCGGGCCGATGCCCTTGATCAGGCCCGACCCCAGGTAGCGCTCGATGCCCTGCACGGTCGCCGGCAGGACGGTGGTGCACTGGTGCACCTCGAACTGCCGCCCGTACTTCGGGTGGGAACCCCACCGGCCGACCAGCCGCAGCCGCTCGCCGGGCTGCGCGCCGGGCAGCGTGCCGACCACGGTGAGCAGGTCGTCGCCGGAGCGGTCGGTGGCGACGCGGGCGATGGTGTACCCGGTCTCCTCGTTCACGTACGTGACGCGTTCCAGCACCGCTTCGAGCACGGCGCCGCGCGCGGGCGCGTCGGGGCCGGCCGTGGGTGCGGCTGCGCGGGCGGCGGCCAGCGCGGCGGCCGGCGCGGATGGGGTGGCGGACATCGTGACGATGATGGCAGAACGTCCCGTCAGCGGCGCGTGGTGGCGACCAGCCCGCCGGTGCGGCGGCGGTGCCGCCAGTACAGGTCCCGCCGGGCCCCCTTCGGGAAGCCGGGCTGCCACGGCTTGATCGGCCCGGCCGGGTGGATGACCGCCGAGTCGGACAGCTTCCCGCCGAACTCGGGCTCCAGCCGCCACGCCATCAGATCGTTCCACTGCCGGGGTAGCCGCAGCCAGTTGCCGTACACGGCGTAGTTGAGGGCGTCCTGGTCCGGGTAGCGCGACTCGTGGGCGTGCCGGGCGAGGTACGCCAGCGACTTCTCGGTGACCTCGCACTCCTTCCACCGGGGCACGTCGATGAGCAGCACGCCGGAGTTGAAGTAGAGGGCGTAGGGGTCGAGGTCGCGGTAGTCGGACAGGCCGGGTATGCCACCCATGTCGAGCAGCCGCCGGTTGAACGGGTCCCGGACCGCGCCCAGCGGGGCGCCGCCCAGGTCCACGTCGAACAGCGGGGCCAGGCTGTTCGTGCACATCGTGTCGCAGTCCAGGTAGAGCACCCGCCGCACCTCGTCGGGAAGCGCGGCCGGGACCAGCAGACGCAGGTACATGGCCGGGGACAGGTACGCCATCACGGGGTCGCTGCCCTTCGGCAGGTCCATCACGGAGGCGTCCACCCGCAGGTACTCGACGGTGGCGTCCGGCCCGGCCGCCCGGGTCAGGGCGGCGCGCGCCGAGGGGCTGACGTCGTCGGCCGCGATGAGCCAGTAGCGGACCGGCTGGCCCGGGTTCGACTCGGCGACGGACGACATGACGACCGCCGCATGGGCCGCATACGCGGCGTCAAAGGTCAATGTGAGTTCCACGTGCTCTCCTCCGCACAGGCTGAGCGTAAACTCCGTGAAATGTAAGTAGCGAATTGCGCCTTCGGCAAGGAAACTGCGCATTCAATAACCCGTAATTTGGTTCGGGCGTGGTGGGATCAATCGACCCCAGAATTGACCCCTGAATCATCCTTAAGTGCTGGACTTGGCCGGGCGCGCACGGTCTGTGAGGACTCCTCGCATAGCTGCGCGTCGTTGCCTCACCGGTCAGGGCAGCGGCCGGCAGATGTCCCGGGCATGGTCGGTGACCGCCGCGCCGACCACCGTCGCCTCCAGCGGCAGCACCTCCAGGCAGCGCCGCACCGCGGCGGCCATCAGGGCGTTGGGCACGCGCATCGACAGCGTGCAGTGCGGCACCCAACGCCCCGGCCGGTAGTGCTCGGCCAACCCGACCCCGGCGGCGGCGAGCCGGTCGTGCACGAGCGCCTGGTGGGCCAGCAGGTCGGCCGTGGGCGACGGCCCCAGCCAGAGCACCCGGCCGACGAACTGCCCGGCGTGCTGGAACGACAGCCGCAGCGGCACCGCCACCGTCGTCCCGGCCAGGGCGTCGGCCACCTGGTCCGGGTCCAGCCGCGGGGCCACCGCGAGCGACACGTGCGGCCGGTGCCGCCGATCCAGCAGGCTACGCATGCTCTGCACGCCCTCGGACTCCAACGCGTCCCACAGCACCCGGATCCGCCGGGTGGCGTCGGTGTCGAGATACAGCTCCAGCGCGGCGACCACCCGAACACCCTAGGGCCGGGCCGGCGGCGAGGTTTGATCGCCCGCCCGTGCGGTACTGGCGAGGGGACCGCGGACCCGGCCGAGGAGGAGCGCGTGGAGATCAGCGAGGTACTGACCGAGACCTACGGCCGGCTGCCCGCGCTGGTCCGCGGCGCGGTCGACGGCCTGTCCCCGGAGCAGCTACGGCGCGCGCCGGCACCCGGGGCGAACCCGGTGGGCTGGCTGGTGTGGCACCTGACCCGGGTGCAGGACCACCACGTGGCCGACCTGCTCGACGCCGAGCAGGTCTGGGCCACCGGCGACTGGGCGGCCCGGTTCGGGCTCGCCGCCGACCCGGAGGACACCGGCTACGCGCACACCCCGGACCAGGTCGCGGCCGTCGCGCCGGAGAGCGCCCGGGCGCTCGTCGACTACCACGACGCCGTCGCGGAGCGGACCCGCGGGTTCCTGGCCGGGCTGCGGCCGGCGGACCTGGACCGGGTGGTCGACGAGGCGTGGGACCCGCCGGTCACCCTCGGGGTCCGGCTGGTCAGCGTCGCCGAGGACGACCTCCAGCACGTGGGCCAGGCCGCCTACGTGCGCGGCCTGCTGCTCACGGGACGATGACCGCGCGACCCTCCACGGAGCCGTCCTGTAGCTTCCGGTAGGCGTCGACCGCCTCGTCCAGGGAGAACGTGGTCGTCTTCGGCCGCACCAGACCCCGGGCGCCCAGGTCGAGCACCTCGATCAGCTCCGGCCGGCTGCCCCAGTAGGTGGTCTGGATGCTCACCTCGTAGGGCACGGAGAAGAACGACACCGGCAGCGTGCCGCCGGCGATGCCGACGATGGTGAGGTCCCCGACCGTACGGGCCGCAGCCGCGCCGAGCCGCAGCGTGGCGTCGGCACCGACGAAGTCGAGGACCACGTCCGCGCCCCGCCCGCCGGGGGTGGCCCCACGGATCTCCTGCGCGGTCGCCTCGCCGGAGACCAGCGTCAGGTCGGCCCCGTACTCCTCGGCCAGCTTGAGCGCCTCGGGGCGGGTGTCCACGGCGATGACGCGGGCCGCCGTGGTGGCCTTGAGGATCTGCACGCCGACGTGGCCGAGGCCGCCGACGCCGATCACCACCGCGGTGCTGCCGGGCGGCAGCTTGTGCCACGACCGGCGGATCGCGTGGTACGGGGTGAGGCCCGCGTCGGTCAGCGGCGCGGCGTGCAGCGGGTCCAGCCCCTCCGGCAGCGGCACGACGTGCCGGGCGTCGGGAACCAGCTCGTACTCGGCCATGCCGCCGTCCAGGCCCAGGCCGCCGCCCCCGCCGGGCACCGGCGCGGCGGCCGGGTTCTCGCAGTACGGGTCGACGCCCACCCGGCAGCGGGCGCAGGTGCCGCAGCCCCACGGGCCGTAGACCGCCACGGGCTGGCCGACCTCCAGGCCGGTCACCCCGGCGCCGAGGTCGTGGACCCAGCCGGCGTTCTCGTGGCCGAGGGTGAACGGCGGGTTCCAGGGCACCGTCCCGGCCTCGAAATCGTGCATCAGGTGCAGATCGGAGTGGCAGGCGCCCGCCCCGCCGATCCGCACCACCACCTGACCGGGACCGGCGGTGGGTTCGGCCACCTCGACCAGCTCGGGTTCCGACTTCCAGCCCGGCAACCGCAGCGCGCGCATGGGTCTCTCCTGTTCCGTCGATCGGCTCTGTAGCCGTCGGCGTGCCCGTTCGGCGTCCGGGCAAACAGTCGCCACCGCGCCCGGGTCAAACGGTCGCCACCGCGCCCGGGCCCGGACGCCCCGGCCGGGATTCACCCGGACCGGGTGAGCCGGGATCACCCGTCGAACGGGGATGGTCCGGGAAACGACCCGTGTCGTCCGGGAGGGAGGGCTGATGACCACATCCGCCGCGGACTACCTGGCCAGCTGGGTCGGGGGCCGCCACGAGGACCTGCCGGAGACCACCAACGGCACGGTGCGCCTCGACATCCGCGACGACGGCAGCACCGACCACTGGTTCCTCACCATCGGTGACCAGCGGGTGGGGGTGAGCCGGTCGGCGGAGGCGGCGGACCTCGTCGTCGCGGGGGACCGGGCGGTGTTCGACCGGATCGTCGCCGAAGGCACTCACATCGGCGCGGCACTGGTCCGCAACGATGTCACCGCCCAGGGGGACCTGCGGCTGCTGATGCTGCTGCGGCGGCTGTTCCCCGGCCCGCCCGACGCCCGCCACCCCCGGGAGGTGGCGGTCACGGCAGCCGCCACGCACCGTACGCCGGCGTCGCAGCGGGGTGAGCGGCGGTGAAGCAGGAGCTGGTCAACGTGCTGACCGGCAACTCCTTCGCGGTCAGCGACGCGCAGGGCGACATGACGCCCGACCCGCGCGCGCCCATCGGCCTCTTCTCGTTCGACACCCGGTTCCTGTCGCGCTGGGTGCTCACCATCGACGGGAAGCGGCTGAAGGCGCTGTCCCGCGACGAGATGACGTACTTCGAGACCAGGTTCGTGCTGGTTCCCGGCGCGGCGAGCCACTACGTCGACGCCGACGTCTCGGTGATCCGGCACCGGTCCATCGAGGACAGCTTCCACGAACGGATCGTCGTGCTCAACCACTCGGTGGAGCCGGCAGACTACACGGTGCGCATGGAGATCGCCTCGGACTTCGCCGACACCGCCGAGATCAAGGAGCCGAGGGCGCGGCGGGTCGTCGCCGTCCCGATGCCGGCCGAGGGGGAGCTCCGGCTCTGCTACCAGCGGGAGCGGTTCGCCCGCGAGACCGTCGTCTCGTCCACCGCCCCCGTGGAGGTGGACGCCGGCGGGATGACCTTCCGGGTCCGGGTCCCCCCGAACGGCTCGTGGACGACCGACCTGCGCATCGACATGATCATTCGGGGGGCGGAGGCCCGGGACCTGCGGGCCAGCCTGGAGGCCCACCGCGAGCAGATCCGCCGGGACATGCGCGAGGACCTGCGCCGCTGGCACGAGAGCGCCCCGAAGCTGGTCGCCGAGCACGACGGGCTCCGCGAGGCGTACGAGGAAAGCCTCGCCGGCCTCGCCGCGCTGCGGTACACGCCGCTGTCGATCCGGGGCAAGGTGCCGGTGGGCGGCCTGCCGTGGGCCATGGCGCTGTACGGGCGGGACGCCCTGATCACCTGCCTGGAGACGCTGCCGTTCACCCCGGAGCTGACCCCGCCCACGCTGCGGCTGCTCGCCCTCGGCCAGGGCGGCCGGCTCGACGACCACCGCGAGGAGGAGCCCGGCAAGATCGTCGCGGAGTACCGCTACGGCGAGAACGCGGTCTTCGGCGAGGAACCCACCTACCTGCACTACAGCGCGGCCGACACCACGCCGCTGTTCGTGATCCTGCTCGACGAGTACGAGCGCTGGTCCGGCGACGCGGACCTGGTGCGTGAGCTGCGCCATCCCGCCCGGATGGCGTTGGACTGGATCGACGAGTACGGAGACATCCTCGGCGACGGTTACGTGCGCTACCAGCGGCGCAACACCCGCACCGGGCTGGTCAACCAGTGCTGGAAGAACTCGCCCGGCGCGATCGTCGACGCCGACGGCCGGGAGCCGGGGTTGCCCCGCGCCACCTGCGAGGTGCAGGGCTACGCGTACGACGCGAAGCGGCGCGGCGCGCGCCTGGCCCGCGAGTTCTGGGACGATCCGGCGTACGCCGACCGGCTGGAACGGGAGGCGGCGGAGCTGAAGGCGCGGTTCAACCGGGACTTCTGGCTCCCGCACCGGGACTACTACGCGCTGGCCCTGGGGCCGGACGGCGAGCCGGTCGACGCGCTCGCCTCCAACATGGGACACCTGCTGTGGAGCGGCATCGTCGACGAGAAGCGCGCCGAGGCGGTCGCCCAGCACCTCGTCGGGCCACGGATGTTCTCCGGCTGGGGGGTGCGCACCCTGGCCGACGGACAGCGGGTGTACAACCCGGTCGGCGCGCACCTCGGCGCGGTGTGGCCGTCGGACAACGCGATCATCGCGGCCGGACTGCGCCGTTACGGCCACGACGAGGCGGCGGCCCGGATCGCCGCCGGCATCTTCGGCGTGGTGCGGACGCTGGGCAGCCCGGTGCCGGAGGTCATCGCCGGCTACCCCCGCGACGTCACCCGGTACCCGGTCCAGCTTCCGCACGCCGGCCGACCCCAGTCGTGGTCGTCGGGGGCGCTGCTGATGCTGCTCGGCACCGTCCTCGGGCTGTCGCCCTGCGGGGACAACCTGCTGGTCAACCCGGCGTTGCCGAGGGGCTTCGGGCGGGTCGAACTGCTCGACATCCCGGGCCGCTGGGGGCACGCCGACGCGTACGGCCGGGACCGGGCCCTGGCTGGCCATGGCCGCCGCCCCCGCCTCGGCTGAACCCCCGACGCGCCTCGGCCCCGCCCGTGCGCCTCGGCCTGGCCCGTTCGCCTCGGCCTGGCCCATCCGCCTCGGCCTGGCCCACCCGCCTCGGCCCCGCCCGTTCGCCTCGGTGATCAAGAGGAAAGCGTCAACTTTGATCTTTCCGATGACGCAAACCTCTTGATCACCGACGTGGGAGCGGGGTGGGGTCAGGTCACGCCTAGGGTGAGGGCCAGGTGGATCAGGGTGGCCGGGGCGTGCGGGGCACGGGTCACCTGGGCGATCACCTGCCGGGCGGCGGGGCGGTGGCGCAGTTCGGCCGGGGCGGTGCGTTCGGCGTCGAGCAGCACCCGGCCGGCTCCGCGCGGGTCGTCGGTGCGCAGGTACGCCTGCGCCGCGTCGAGCAGGTGCGCGGCGCGGTGCTCGGGTGGCAGCCACCGCCAGGCGTTCCGCCTGACCGTCTTCTCGTGCCAGGCGACCGCGTCGCGGGCCGCGCCCAGCTCGACGGCTGCGGCGGCGCGGGCCAGGTCGACCACGGTGGGCCCGAACGCCGTCCGGTGGTGGTCGTGGCCGTCGCCCACCCGCGCCGCCAGATCGGCGGCCTCGTCGAGCAGGTCGGCGGCGGCACGATGGTCACCGAGGCACGCCGCCGCGAGGGCGGCCTGCACGAGCAGCGTCCCGCACAACGACAGCTCCGCCGGGCTGCCGTCGTCGGGGTCGGCCGGAGCGATCCGGTACGCCGCGGCCAACGCCACCGACTTTGCCGCGCCTGCCCGCCCGCAGGCGCGCAGTACCTCGCCGAGCTGCACACAGGCAGCCGCCAGCAACAGCGGTTCACCCGAAGCGGCGGTCACCGCCCGGTCGGCGGCCAGCCAGCCCAGCTCACCCTCGCCGAGCTTCACCAGCAGCGAGGCGGTCACCCGGTACGCCTCCACCAGCACTGCCCGCCCCGACACCTGATCGTCGGCGTGAGCCCGCTGCGCAGCCGCCAATAGACCCGGCACCAACGTCAATACCTGCGGATACCGGGCATACTGGAACGTGATCCACACGTGGGCGACGTCCAGGGACAGCCGGTCGGCCGGCAGGACCGGACCACCACCGGCTGGCTTGCCGAGCGCGACGTCGTACGTCGACAGCGCCGCCCGGATGCGCTCGACGCCCTCGACACGCTCGGTCACCTCGACCGGCTGGATGTCGCGGCCCAGCAGCACCGAAGCGTCGACGCGCAGGGCGGCGGCGAGCTCCTGGAGCGTGGACACCTTGTCCAGGGCGCGGACACCCCGTTCGACCTTGTCCACCCAGCTCTTCGACTTGCCCAACCGGTCGGCCAGCAACTGCTGCGTCAACCCGCGCCGAACCCGCCACTGCGCTACCCGCCGACCCGGCGGCAGACCCTCACCGCCCACGACGCCACCGTCGATCCGGCACCGCCCGGGTCGTCTCCTCCACCGGTATCCGCTCCGCCTCGGCCTGCGCGAGGATCCGCTGCCGGGCGGCCTCCCGCTCCGCCTCCTCGATCTGCTCGCCCCGACCCTGCGTGGACTCACCCTGCGTACCGTCGCCCACCTGACATCCTTCCGAAGGGGGCGCGACGGCGGCGCTCTTGGAAGGACCAATCGCCGTCGCACCAGTTGAAGGGGCGCGGCTCGCGGCGAAACCGGTTAGGTCAAGCCCCGCATCGGTCGCTCCCTGTGACTCAATGCTTACGACGCGGCATCGTTGAACCCAGGTACGCGACCGACCACGGTAAATAACCTGTCGAGGGAGGTCGTACGCCGCGTGCGACTACGCGCCGACCAGGGACGTCAGCTCGGCGAGCTCCTTGGTCATCGCTCGCCGACGCTTTTCGGCGATCGACTGGACGATATCCCGGGCGTACCGCTGCTGCCGGAGCCAGGCTGGTGCCCGCTCCCGCAGGTCCATCAGCACGCTGGTTGCCTCGGCGTACGCGCCGGTCTGGACATGGGAATGCGCGACATCCAAGCGGTGCCGCTGTCGGGACGAGGGGGTAACCTGCGGAGACTGTGGCACCTGCCGTGCCAGGGTCAAAGCCTCGTCCGGGCGGCCAGCGATCACTGCCGCTTCCACCCGCATCAGGTGTACGCCCTCGGCGGAGTAGTCGTTTCCGGTGATGTCGGCGTCTGGGCTCGGCCGGTCGCCGAGCCGGTGCGCTCCGGCTGCCGCCAGGTCGAGCATGTCCCGGGCGTCGGTGTGCCTGGCGTCCCGAACGGCCGCCGACGCGCCCTTCATTAGCAGGAATCCCCACGCGGCGAGTTCGGCAGGTGAGGCAGTGGACAGCCTCGGCTCGACCTGATCCGCTGTGCGGACCGCGAGGGCCTCCGCCTCCGCGAACCGGGCCTGCCGCAGCAGCAGCCAACACATCGGTGCGACCGCTGCGGCACCCACCATCTGGTCGCCACTGTGACGCGCGTGGTCGAGGGCCGAGGCGAGGGCGACATGCGCGAGGTCCAGGCGGCGTAGCTGAATGAGCAGCCGACCGGCCAACTGGTGAGCCCGGGACGCGAGCGCGTGAGCAATCAACCGTTCGTCGCCGTCGGTCAACCCGACAAGTGCCCGGGCCTCGTCCAGCAGACCAGGAATCAGTCCGAGCGCGGCCGCATAGTCGTTGGCATGGTAAATCGTGTTCGCGGTCAGGATGGAGCGGCGAACGTCAGCGGCGGTCGGTGGGCCGGTCTCCGGATCGCCGATCACCGAACGTCCGTCGAGACCGGATACTGGGGTCAGTGCGCGTCGGACGTCGACGAGGCCGAGTGGTTCGGCGTCGGGCTCACGCATCGCCTGTGCCTGCGCGGCGGACCCCATCAATGCCGTCGTGGGCACACTGAGCGCGGTGGCCAGCCTGTTCAGGGTTGACATGCGGGCGCTGGTCCGTTCGTTCTGCTCCAGCTTGCGAATCGTCTCGACGCTCACCCCGGCGCGCTCGGCCAACCGCTCCTGCGTCAGGGTGGACTCCGTCCGCAACTTCCGCAGGTGATCACCGATCGTCGTGTTCATGGCTGCCTCCCGGGTAGGCGAACTGGGGTCGTCTCGCCCCTCGTCAGACGAGTCGCCACTTCGGACGGTACCTGAATCAGTGAGTGGAAGATGACACTGTGCACACGGATGGTGGTGCTGAGTTCGCCATCGCTCAGCCTTCTGCCCACACGATCTCCGGTGCAGGCGATGGCCAGGGATCACCCCCGCGTGTGCGGGGAAGAGCATGGACGGCGAGGCATTCGCGACGGCCGGCGCGGATCACCCCCGCGTGTGCGGGGAAGAGCTGCTCATGGGTGGCGGCACCAAGTCCGCCGCCGGATCACCCCCGCGTGTGCGGGGAAGAGCGCCGTCGTCCGACTCGTGCAGCTCTTCGGCGTGGGATCACCCCCGCGTGTGCGGGGAAGAGGGGTCCGGCCAGTCCGCGTCGCCGGTGGTCCGGGGATCACCCCCGCGTGTGCGGGGAAGAGGCTTGTTGACCTCGGGCGTTGAAGATCAACATCTCCGATTTCGTTCACTTTCCTGGCCACGGGCCCCCGGCTCCTGTCGCCGCCTACCGGTGACACCGTACCGCCAACTCGCCGTGTCACCCTGCGTCGGGCGTGTCCGGGACGGGCTGGCCGGTGGGTGCCGCGGTGGGCCGACCGGCCGCCGGGGTGGCCGGCCTGGACCGGTCGGCCGGCGCGGGTCGGCCCACCGGTACCGAGGGAGTTCCCGGCATCGACGGGATCGCCGGCATCGACGGGATCGGCGGCACCGAGGGATTCCGCGGCGACCCAGGGCCTCCCGACCCAGGGCCATCCGGCAGCGAGGGGGTGGCCGGGAAACGGCCGGGCCGCCCGTCCGGCCTGCCGTCGACGCCCGGTCGACCCGTCGGCGTCGGCGTCGGGGTGGCGGCCGGGGTGGAGGACGGCGCGACCGCCTCGGCGCACCAGCTCGGCACGCGCTCCGGGCCGCCGGCGGCGGCGACCAGGTCCGCGTAGCGCGGCTCGGCAAGGGCCCGGTCCACCGTGGCCTCGGCGCGCAGGCTGTGGCAGAGCACGACCAGCGGGGCCGGCGGGACCCGGGGGTCGCGGGCGCCCCCGGGCGAGCCGGCGGTGCGTCCCGGCGACCCGCTCGGCGGGGCTGGCTGCCCGCTCGCCGGTGCCTCCGCCCGTTCGCCCGCCCTGCCGAGTGGCTGGGGCAGCGCGCCGTGGGTGGCGGCGAGCGCGACCCCGCCGGTGGCGGCGACGGCCAGCGCCGCGAGCGCGGCCTTCGCGCTCAACAGGCCGGCGAGCAGCGTGGGTCGGGCCCGGGTCGCGCGGACCGGCGCGGCCGACCCGGTGCGGGCCAGGCGGTACGCGTGCAGGGCCGCGCCCTCGCCGCGCAGTTCGTCGGGGCGGGCAGCGGCGCGGACCGCCGCTAGGAGCCGGACCAGCGGCTCCGCGCCGCCGCCCCGCTGCTCGCCGAGCAAGCTGGCGCTGGGGCTGCCGACGGAGCTGGCGAGCAGGCGCTCGACGGTCTCCTGGTCCATCCGGTGTGCGTTCATCTCGTGTCCCTCAGCGCCATCGGGCGAGCGGGCGTCACACCACCACCGGACGGGCCAGTCAGCCCATCGTCTTCGCGCCGTCGATGGCCTCGCGGAGGATGTCGGCGTGCCCGGCGTGCTGGGACGTCTCGGCGATCACGTGCAGCAGCACCCGGCGCACCGACCAGCTCGCCCCGGGCTCGAACCAGGGGGCGGCGGGCAGCGCGTGGGCGGCGTCCAGGTCGAGCGTCGCGACCAGCTCGTCGGTCGTCGCGGCCACCTGGGCGTAGCGGTCGAGCAGGGCGGCCAGGGTCTCGTCGCCCATCCGGAACCCGTCGGACCAGTCCGCCGGGTCGGCCCGCATCGCGTCGGCACCGTCGACGGCGAACCGCAGCCACCTCTGCTCGGTGAGGGCGACGTGCTTGATCAGCCCGCCGAGGCAGAGCTCGCTGACGGTGCTGCGCAGCGCGGCCTGCGCGTCGGTGATGCCGTCCACGGTCCTGCGCAGGAACCCGCGGTGCAGGCGCAGGGCCTGCAACAGGTCGGCCCGCTCGCCGGTGCGGAGCTGCTCGGTGTGGGTCATGCCACCGTCCTTCCTGGTCACGTCCCCACCAACCTATGCGGACCCACCGACACTCTCCGCCGCACCCGAAGCCCGGGGCAGCCGCCGCTCCGGTTGCCGATCCGCCCGGGGCGCGGTCCACTGATCCACATGGGTGAGATCAGGGTGGGCACGTCCTCGTGGGCCGACCAGATGCTGCTGCGCTCCGGGTGGTATCCGCGCGCCGTCAACACCCCCGCCGGCCGCCTCGGCTTCTACGCCGAACGGTTCGGGCTGGTCGAGGTGGACACCTCGTACTACGCGGTGCCCGCGCCGGAGACCACCGCCGGGTGGGTGGCCGCCACCCCGCCGGGCTTCACCTTCGACGTCAAGGCGTTCAGCCTCTTCACCGGCCACCCGACGCCGGTCTCGGTGCTGCCCCGGGATCTGCGCCCGGCCGGCGGCCCGTCGCGCGTGCGCCGCCGGGACCTGCCCGCCGGGGCGTACGACGAGCTGTGGAGCCGGTTCCGCGCGGCGCTGGAGCCGATCGCGGCGGCCGACCGGCTCGGCGCGGTGCTGTTGCAGTTTCCGCCGTGGCTGGCGCGCAGCGCCGCCGCCGAGCGGCGCATCGTCGAGACGGCCGGGCGGCTACGCCCCTGGCGGGTGAGCGTCGAGCTGCGGCACGGCTCCTGGTTCGCCGACGAGGCCGCCGCGCTGCGCACGCTGACCCTCCTGCGCGAGCACGACCTCTCCTTCGTCTGCGTGGACATGCCGCAGGGATTCGCCTCGTCGGTGCCGCCGATCCTGGTCGCCACCGCAGACCCGGCCGTGGTCCGGTTCCACGGCCACAGCGCGGCGTGGGAGAGCGGCGACAAGCAGGACAAGTTCCGGTACGCCTACGGCGAGCGGGAGCTGCGCAACTGGGCGGAGCTGCTGACCGAGCTGGCCGACGGCGTCGACGAGCTGCACGTGCTGTTCAACAACTGCTGTGGCGACCAGGCCCAGCGCGACGCCGCCCGGCTGGTCGAACTCCTCGGCCGGGCGGCCCTCGCGCCCACCGGGGTCAGCCGCGGCGGCTGATTCCCTCCGGGTGCATGCCGGTCGTCTCCTCCAGGGCGTTGTCCGGCAGGTCACCGTCGGCGCTGTCGTCGGGGAAGGCGCGCCGCGACGGCGCGGGGTCGGGCGGCGCGCCCGGGCCCGCCGGGGCCGCCGGCCGCTCCTCGACCGGGCCGAACCCGTGCCGTCCCGCCGGTGGCGTGGGCGCGGCCGGCTCGCCGGCCCGCCGCTCGCCGAGGCCCCCGCGCGGCGCGGCGGTCTCCTCGCTGCCCTCGTCCATCGGGGAGTCCTCCCCGGCGCCCCAGGGCGGGTCGGCGTCGAAGCCGTCGGTGCTGCCCCACCCGGTGGTGGACTTGGGTCCGCCCCGGTCCCCGCCGGGCGTCGATGCGTCCCTGTTGGCCATGGCCACCTCGCTGGTCGTGTGCGGTACGGGCGCCGGTTGCCCGCCCGCGCGCCGCTCCTGCCCGCCTGTGGCGCTGTGCGGGGCGGAAGCGGCGCGCGGGCGGGCGGTCAGCGGCCGGACATGGCCATCTGGCGCTTGGCCGCGCCCATCGCTGCCACCTTGCCGATCGTCTTCGGCGCGCTCGCCAGCCCGCCGACCCGGCCGATCATCCCCCGGAACACCTGGCCGGGCTTCTGCTGCTCGCTCATGTACGCGGTGACCACCACCAGCGCGCCGGTGAGCGCGGGAATGGTCCACTGGAGCAGCCTCATCTGCCGCTGGTAGGCGGCCACGTCGGCCGGCGTCTGCGGGTTCGGCTCGGTGATCCCCTCGACCGAGGGGCCGCCGGCCCGTTGCAGCCGCATGCCGAGCAGCCGGCTGTAGCCGGTGACCGCCAGCGCGCCGACCGTGAGGGCCGTCTTCACCGCGCTTATCCGGCCCACCCCGGACTGGGTGAGCATGCGGGGACTCTCGGTCGCCAGCTCGCCGACCGCGCCGGCCAGGTGGGCCCCGATCGCCGCCGCGTTGACCGGCGTCCACCGGGACCATCCGGCGGAGGCCACCGAAAGCCGCTGGGTCGAGTCGTTGATCTGTGCCGCCGCGCCGTTGACGCCGAGCGCCCCCATCAGCGAGCCGCCGAACCAGGCGGCCAGGCCGAGATCGTGCATCGAGCGCAGGGCGGTGTGTCGTTCGGACATCTGCTCCCCTTCCACCGTACGGGCGCAGCGGCATACCCGCCGATCGCGCGAGTACGCACCGGGAGGGCGTCCGATGTCACGCCCCTGTCAGGTCGGCCGCCCACGCCGCCACCCGGGCGGCCACCGGCGCGCTGGCGCGTACCCAGCGGAAGTGGTCCAGCGGGGCGCCCGCCTGCGCCGCCGTGAGGCGCTCGCGCACGACGGTGGCCGCGGCGAGCTTGCCGCAGAGGTGGTCCACGGTGGCGTGCGGGGTGTACTGGTCGTCGTCGACGCTGACCGCGAAGACCGGTACGTCCAGCGTGCGCAGCGCCGCCTCGACGTCCACCCCGTCCAGGGCGGGGAAGCGGCCGGCGCGGGCGGTGTGCGCCCAGTCCCGGATCACCCCGCGCGCCTGCCGGCCGCCGAACCCCCAGCCCGGCCAGACGCCGAGCAGCCGGGCGGTCGCGGCGATCCCCTGGCTGTACGGCAGCACCCCGAACCGGCGTGGGCCCTGATAGTTGCGCCAGTAGGGGACGCCGACGGCGACCAGGGCCAGCCCGTCCACCGCGCCGACGCCGTGCAGGGCCAGGTGCAGCAGGGCGGCCTGGCCGCCGAGGGAGTGCCCCAGCAGGATCGTGGGCCGGCCGTCCAGCCGGGGCTTCAGCGCCGCCAGCACCGCGCCCACGTCGGCGGCCAGCTCGGCGTAGCCGTAGCGGCAGGCGCGGCTCGGCGCGGGCGTGCTCTCCCCGGTCCCGCGCAGGTCGGCGACGACCACGGCGAGGCCGGCGGCCCGCAGGCGCGCGGCGAAGGGGCGGTAGTAGCGGGCGCGTACCCCCATGGCGGGCCAGACCACCACGACCGGTGCGTTGGGGGCCCCGTCGGGCTCGGGGTATATCTGTATCCCGAGCCGGGCCCCGTCGACGTCGACGTACTCCTGCGTGTATTCCCCGGGCGCGCTCACCGGCCCAGCCTACGGCCGTAAGCTACCGGCGGGTAGCCAGGGTTGGCGGTGCGGGGGCTCGTCAGGCCATCGCCGGTGCGGGCCGGGCGGCGGCGCCCACCGACGCGTACACGGCAGCGAGCTGCTCGGCGCAGCGCCGCCAGGAGTACCGGCTGCGGATCCGGTCCAGCGCCGCCGTCGCGTACGCGAAGCGGCGCACGTTGTCGGCGAGGAGCCGGCGGATGGCCACGCCCAGCGCGCGCGGGTCACGGGGCGGGACCAGGTCGCCGGTGAGGCCGTCGACGACGGCGTCGGCGATGCCGCCCACGTCGGTGCCGATCACCGGCACCCCGCAGGCCATGCCCTCCAGCGGGATCAACCCGGACGGCTCGTGCCAGGGTGCGGCGACCAGCACGTCCGCCGAGCGGTACCAGGCGGCGAACTCCGTGCGCGGGACCGCGCCGACCAGCCGGACCCGGTCGGCCACCCCGCAGGACCCGGCGAGCGCGGTCAGCCGGCGGGCGAAGCCGTCGGCGGGCAGCAGCTCCGCCGGTGGGCCGCCCACCATCACGCACTCGGCGTCCGGTACGGCCGGCATCGCCCGGACGACCTCCTGGAGCCCCATGCGCTCCACCATCCGGCCGACGGTGAGCACGCGCGGGCGGGCCGGGTCGCGCGGGGCGACCGGGCCGTCCGGGCGGAAGATCCGCTCGTTGACCCCGGCCGGGACCAGCGCCATCCGGGACCGGGGAACGCCGAGGCGGACCAGCTCGCCGACCTCCTCCTGGGACTGCGCGACCACCCGGTCCACCGCCCGGCCGAGGGCGCGCTCGTAGCCGAGCCGCCCCGGTGGGCCGGCGTGCAGTGGGTCCCGCTGCCGGCGGGCCGCCACCGCGCCCAGCGCGTGGTACGTCAGCACCACCGGCACCCCGGCGCGGCGTCCGGCGTGCACGGTGGCCAGCCCGCTCGTCCAGAAGTGCGCGTGCGCGACGTCGGGCAGCCAGCCGCCGTCGCGCCACTGGGCGGCCAGCCACCGGCCGAACTCGCCAAGATGCGGCAGCAGCTCGTCGGAGGGCAGCCGGCGGGCCGGGCCCGCCGGCACGTGCCACACCTGGTAGCCGTCGCCGGTGGGCACCGCGTCGGGCAGGGCGGGGGAGTCGCGGCGGGTGTAGACGCGCACGTCGTGGCCCTGGCTGGTCAGCTCGGCGGCCAGCTCCGCCACGTGGGTGCGCTGCCCGCCGGCGCCCTCCCCGCCGGCGGCCCCGTCGCCGGCACCCTGCCCGTTGGCGTGCTCCCCGCCGGTGCCCCGCCCCCCGGGCACGGCGAGCGGGCTGGCGTGCTCCGAGATCATCGCGATGCGCATGGCAGAGTCCGTACCCTCGCCCTCGCCGCCTAACCGGCGGACCGCCGACTTCTCCGCCCTGCCTCGTGACTACTTCGCGGCCCCGCACGTCCTCGGCGCCGCCCGCCGGGCCGGCGGCGGTTAGGAAGGGTCCCCTGTACAACCGAATGCGTTAACAAGGGGCCCTTCCTTGCACCCTCAGCCGACCGTGATCGTGCCGTCCGCCGCGCGGACGCAGGCCACCGCCCGGCTGGCGGTGACGGCCGCGCCGGTCAGGCAGCGCCCCAGCGCCTTGTGCCCGGCCACGTTCGGGTGCCACGACTCCTGGCAGGTCTGGAAGTACGACACGCAGGTGTTGGCGATCCGCTGAATGTCGATCTTGTCCTTGCCCGAGAGGCTGGTCACGAAGCTGCCGCTCGGGCCGTCCATCAGCCGGATCGGCGTGGCGAGCGCCCCCGACGGGCTGGTCGGCTGCTCGCACAGCCGGGCGCCGTCGAACGCCCGCTGCACGTTCAGGTAGACCAGGTCGTCGGCCGGGAACTCGCCGGCCAGGCTGTCGCGCACCGACCGGACCAGGGTGCCCAGCCCGGTGGAGAAGCGATGCCCGGGCGCCAGGCTCGCGCGGTGGATCGGGCAACCGGCCGCGTACCGCTCCGCGCCCAGGTCACGGAACTTGTCCCGGTCGTCTTCCCGGCCGTCCTCCTCCCAGTAGTTCGAGGCCAGGTCGAACGGCAGCGGGTTGGTGTAGTCCTGGAACACGACCCGGTGCTGGCCGTCGGCGTCGATCTGGTCGAGGGTGGCCAGGAGCTGGCGTACGGCGGCCGTGGTCTCCGCCGTGGCCGCGCTGAGCTGCGCCGAGGTGGCCAGGTCGGCGTCGGTGCACGGCTCCTGCGGCACCGGCCCGCCCAGGTACGCCCAGAACTCCCACCAGCCGGTCCACGCGTCGGCGATGAACCGGTTGGCGCACTTCTCCGCCACGCTGCCGAAGGTGAACGAGCTGTTGTTCGAGCCCAGGCCGACCAGCACCAGGTCGATGTCGTGGGTCCGGGCGACCGCGCGGAGCTGGTCGAGCTGCGAGGCGACCGAGCGGCCCTTGGCCCGGTTGACCGAGGCCCCGGCGATGTCGTACGGCTGGCCGCCCGAGCAGGCCAGGTTGAACCGGTCGGTGATGCCCGGCAGGTCGGCCTGGAACAGCGACGCGTTGGGGGAGCGGTGGCAGAAGTACGCGTTGCTGTTCGGCGCGTCCCAGCCGGGGAAGCCCTGGCTGACGCCGTTGACGTCCACGACCGGGGAGTACGAGCCGGCCCCCTCGCCGCTGATGAAGCTGTCGCCGAGCGCCACGGCCGCGGTGGGGAGGCCGGCCGCCGCCGGGGCGGCCGGCGGGACCGCGGTCGACAGCGCCGCCGCCGCGACGGTCAGCACCGCCGCGAGCGCGGTACGACGGAACACGGACATGCGCGTCCTCCATCCATCCATGGAAATATGAAAGTTTCTACGAGACGGTGATCACATCACGGGCGCGTGACGGGCGTCAACGGCCGGCCGCCGGAGCGAGGGGTCGCCCGGGCGGGGGCGGCGGGCGGCCGGCGTACCGTCGAGGAGGCGGGATGAACCGCGGACCCGGCGGCGTTGACCCCGGGTGTCGGGGCGCCCACGGGCGCGCCGCCGGGCGTCCGCGCCGCAGGCGGCGCGGCCCGAGGTCCGGGGTGCCGACGTCCTGTCCCACCTGCCCGTTAGGCTCGCTGCGGCGCGCCGCGCGAGGTGATCGAGCCGGTGAGCGGCACCACCACCGCCGAGACCTGGGAGTACGACCAGTTGACCGCACAGCCTGAGACGCTCTACGGGGCCGACGACCTGACGCACCTCGAGGGGCTGGACGCCGTCCGCAAGCGCCCCGGCATGTACATCGGCTCGACCGACAGCCGTGGCGTGGGTCACCTCGTCAACGAGATCCTCGACAACTCCACCGACGAGGGTGTCGCCGGTCACGCCACCCGCGTCGAGGTGATCCTGCACGCCGACGGCTCGGTGCAGGTCGACGACGACGGCCGGGGCATCCCCACCGACGTGCACGCCAAGTCCGGCATCTCCGGCGTCGAGCTTGTGCTCACCCGCCTGCACGCCGGCGGCAAGTTCGGCGGCTCCGGCTACAAGACCTCCGGCGGCCTGCACGGCGTCGGCGCGTCCGCCGTCAACGCCCTCTCCCGGCGCTTCGACGTCACCGTGCGGCGCGGCGGCAAGGTGCACACCATGTCGTTCCGGCACGGCGTGCCCGGAGTCTTCGCCGGCCCCGGCCCCGACGCCGCCTTCACCCCCGGCCCCGGCCTCCAGGTCGTCGGCACGATGAAGCGCGGCCAGCGCACCGGCACCTCCATCCGCTACTGGCACGACGCCCGCTACTTCGAGACCGGCGCCACGCTCGACGCCGAGGCCGTCCGGCTCAAGGTGCGCAACACCGCGTTCCTGGTCCCCGGCGTGAGCTACCTGCTGCGCGACGAGACCGGCGAGGAGCCGGTCGAGGAGACCTTCCACTTCCCCAACGGCCTCACCGACATGGTCGAGTTCCTCGCCCCGGCCGGCGACCGGCCGGTCTCCGGCACGCTGCTGGTCGCCGGCGAGGGCACCTACCGGGAGAACGCCGCCGACGCCAACGGCGTCATGCAGTCCAACGTGCAGCGGCGGGCCGAGGTCGAGATCGCGTTCCGCTGGGGCACCGGCTACGACCGCACCGTCGAGTGCTTCACCAACACCATCCGCAACGCCCACGGCGGCACCCACCGCAAGGGCTTCGAGCGGGCCCTGGCCCGCACCCTCGCCGAGGCGGCCCGCTCCGCCCGGGGGCTGCTGCGGCCCAAGGAGGACGCGCCCACCCTGGACGACGTCCTGGAGGGCATGACGGCCGTGGTGCACGTGCGCATCCCCGAGCCGCAGTTCACCTCGCAGACCAAGGACGAGCTGTCCACCGCCGGCATCACGAAGGTGCTCCAGGGGCTGGTCGAGGCGCACGTCAAGGCGTGGCTGGAGGACCGCCGCACCAAGGCCGAGGCCCGCACGGTGCTCCAGAAGATCGTCGACGCGGCCCGGGTCCGGCTCACCCAGAAGCAGCAGAAGGACGCGGCCCGCCGCAAGACCGCCCTGGAGGGCGCGTCGATGCCGCCGAAACTGGTCGACTGCCGCGCGACCGGGGTCGATCGGAGCGAGCTGTTCATCGTCGAGGGCGACAGCGCGCTCGGGTGCTTCACCGGCGACACGATGGTCGCCCTGGCGTCCGGCCGGAGCCGCTCCTTCGCCGATCTCGCCGCAGACTGGGCGCAGGGCATCAGCCACTTCGGCTACACCACCAACAAGGCCGGCCGCGTCGTCGTCGCTCCGCTGGTAGAGCCCCGGCTCACGAAGCGCGATGCCCCGCTGGTGCGGGTCACCATCGACAACGGTGAGACGGTGCGCTGCACCCCCGATCATCTGTTCCGCCTACGCGACGGCTCCTACCGGCGCGCCGACACACTGGTGCCGGGCGACTCCCTGATGCCGCTCTACCGCAGCCTGTCCAGCAAGGCGGAGGGGCAGAAGCTCCAGGGGTACGAGCGGGTCTGGATGAACGACAAGGAGGAGTGGGTCTACACCCATTACCTGGCGGACGCCTGGAACCTGCGGCACGGCCGGGACAGCGCGACCAATGGCAACGTCCGCCATCACATCGACATCGACAAGCGCAACAACGACCCGCGCAATCTGCGGAGGATGACGTGGGCGGACCACGCCGCCCTGCACGCCGCGATGATGGGTGAGCACGTCCATGCCGGCTGGCGCGAGTGGTTCGACAACGGCGGTCGTGAGATCCGCTCGGCGATGCTCACCGCTCAGTGGCAAGAGCCAGCCTTCCGTGAGGCGTGCCTCGCCCGCCTGTTCACGCTCAACGAGTCCCCCGCGTTTCGGGCCAAGCTGGAGCAGGCCTTCCAGGACTGGTACAACGCGCTCGGCCCCGACGACCGGCGCGCCTACGCCGAGCGGATGCGCGAGCGGCAGGCCACCTACTGGTCGCAGCCGGAGCACCGGGAGGCGGCGGCCGAGCGGGTCCGTCGCTTCTTCGCCGACCCGGCCCGTCGGGCGGAGTGGCGGGAACGCTCGCTTCGGCAGTGGCAGGACCACGACCTGCGAACCTGGCGGTCTGGCAAGACCGTCGAGCAGTTCGCGGATCCCACGGAGCGCGAGCGCCAGCGCAACGCGGTGTCCGCCTGGCATCGGAACAACCCTCAGTTCGGTGAGCAGCACTCCCGTCGGATGCGGCGGCGGATGACCGATGCGGGCACCGGTCACCTCGCCCGCGTACAGGCCGGACGCGCCCGGTACGTCGCGTCCGTTCCCCGCGAGGACCGGGTGGCCCGACAACTTGAGGGTCGCCGCCTGGCCGCGCTGCGTCGTCTCGCGCCGCTGCTGTCGCTCGCCGACGAGGACATGGCGGCCGCCTACGAGGCGGAGCGGCTGCGGACCGCCCGGACCGGTCTGCGCTTCGACAGGCTGCTGGGCCTCTACGACGGAGACTACGGGCGGTTGCGCGAGGCGGCCTCCCTGGTGAACCACCGTGTGGTGTCGGTCGAGCCGCTGGACGAGACGGCGGACGTCTACGACCTGACGGTCGACGGCTACCACAACTTCGCCCTCGAAGCCGGTGTGTTCGTCCACAACAGCGCCCGCGTCGCGCGTACCGCCGAATATCAGGCGCTTCTGCCGATCCGCGGCAAGATCCTCAACGTGCAGAAGGCCAACCTCCAGCAGGTGCTGGACAATGCCGAGTGCGCCGCGATCGTCCAGGTGCTCGGGGCCGGCTCCGGCCGCACCTTCGACCTGTCGTCCATGCGGTACGGCCGGGTGCTGATCATGGCCGACGCCGACGTGGACGGCGCGCACATCCGCACCCTGCTGATCACCCTGTTCGCCCGGTACATGCGCCCGCTGATCGAGGCCGGCCGGCTCTACGCCGCGATGCCGCCCCTGCACAAGATCACCACGAAGGGGCGCAACCCCCAGACGACCTACACCTACACCCAGGCCGAGATGGAGGCGACGGTCCGCAGGCTGGAGAAGGCCGGCAGGCAGATCGTCACCCCGATCCCCCGGTTCAAGGGCCTCGGCGAGATGGACGCCGACGAGCTGTGGGAGACCACGATGAACCCGGCGACCCGGGCGGTGCGCCGGATCACCCTCGACGACGTCGACGCCGCCGAGCGGATCCTGGAACTGCTGATGGGGGAGAAGGTCGAGCCGCGCCGCAACTGGCTGATCGAGTCCGCCGACCGGGTCGACCGGGACGCGATCGACGCATGAGGACCACCCGCCCCCGCCCCGCCCCGGCCCGCCGGGAAGACCGCCGCCCGACCGTGGCCCGCGCAGGAGAGAGCTGAACCATGGCACGCCGTAAGAACACCGGTCCCCGGGCGGACCTGGCCGCCTTCGACCAGGCCGGCGCGCGGGTCTTCGACAACCCGCTGGTCACCGAGGTCTCCGACTCCTATCTGGAGTACGCCTTCTCGGTCATCCACTCCCGGGCCCTGCCCGACGCCCGCGACGGCCTCAAGCCGGTGCACCGGCGCATCCTCTACTCGATGCACGAGGCGGGGCACCGGCCCGACCGGGCGCACGTGAAGTCGGCCCGGGTGGTCGGCGACGTGATGGGCCGCTACCACCCGCACGGCGACACCGCGATCTACGACGCGATGGTCCGGCTCGCCCAGGACTTCTCGCTCAACGTCCCACTCATCGACGGGCATGGAAATTTTGGGAGCCCAGACGACGGCCCGGCTGCGGCGCGCTACACGGAAGCGCGGATGTCGCACGAGGCGATGCTGCTGGTCGGCGAGCTGGGCGAGGACACGGTCGACGTCGAGCCCAACTACGACGGCTCGCTCACGCAGCCGACGGTGCTGCCGGCGGCGTTCCCCAACCTGCTGGTCAACGGCGCGTCCGGGATCGCGGTCGGGATGGCGACCAACATGATCCCGCACAACCTGGCCGAGGTCGTCTCCGCCGCCCGGTGGCTGATCAACCACCCGGACGCCGACCTGGACAGGCTGATGGAGTTCGTCCCCGGCCCCGACCTGCCGACCGGCGGCGTGCTGCTCGGCCTCGACGAGGTGCGCCGGGCGTACGAGACGGGGCGCGGCGTGGTGCGGATGCGCGGCCGGGTGGAGATCGGCCCGCTGGAGGGCAGCCGGGGCCGGCAGGCGATCACCGTGGTCGAGCTGCCCTACGGCGTGGGCGCGGAGAAGGTCATCGCCGCGATCACCAACGAGGTCAACAAGACGAAGCGGCTCACCGGCATCGCCGACGTCAAGGACCTCACCGACCGGGAGAACGGCACCCGTCTGGTCATCGAGTGCAAGGTGGGGGTCAACCCGCAGGCGCTGCTGGCCGACCTCTACCGGCTGACCCCGCTGGAGCAGTCGTTCGGCGTCAACAACCTGGTCCTGGTCGACGGGCAGCCGCAGACGTTGGGGCTGAAGGCGCTGCTGGAGGTCTTCCTGCGGCACCGCTACGACGTGGTGACCCGGCGCAGCGCCTACCGGCGGCGCAAGCGGCAGGAGCGGCTGCACCTGGTCGACGGCCTGCTGATCGCCCTGCTCGACATCGACAAGGTGGTCCGGCTGATCCGGGGCAGCGACGACGCGCAGGCGGCGAAGGACGGCCTGATGCGCCAGTTCAAGCTGTCGGACATCCAGGCCAGCTACATCCTGGACACTCCGCTGCGGCGGCTGACCAAGTTCGACCGGATCGAGCTGGAGGCCGAGCAGGAGCAGTTGCGCAAGGAGATCGCGCAGCTCTCCACGATCCTCGACGACGAGAAGGTGCTGCGGAAGGTCGTCTCCGACGAGCTGGCCGCCGTGGTGAAGAAGTTCGGCACCGAGCGGCGCACGACGCTTGTCGACGGTGACCTGAAGGAGGTGCTGGCCGCGTCCGCGCCGGCCGGTCCCCTGGAGGTGGCCGACGACCCGTGCCAGGTGATCCTCTCGGCGACCGGGCTCGTCGCCCGCACCGCGGCCGAGTCGGAGGAGGCGTCCGAGGGGCGTCGGCGCAGCGGCCGGGTCAAGCACGACGCCGTACGCGCGCTCGTGCACTCCACGGCCCGGGGCCGGGTGCTGCTGGTGACAAGCGCCGGCCGGGCGTTCAAGATCGACGTGTTGCCGCTGCCGGTGCTGCCGGAGCAGGCCGGCACGGTGTCGCTGCGGGGTGGCATGTCCGCTGCCGAGCTGGTGCCGCTGGAGCCGGGGGAGTCGGTGGTGGGGCTGGCGCCGCTGGGCGCGACCGGGGAGGGCTCGCCGGGGCTGGCGCTGGGCACGCGGCAGGGCGTGGTGAAGGTGTGCGCCCCGGACTGGCCGGTGCGCTCCGACGAGTTCGAGGTGATCGGGCTGCGCGAGGGCGACGAGGTGGTCGGTGCGACCTGGCTGACCGACGGGGCGGAGACGTTGGCGTTCGTCTCCTCCGAGGCGTCGCTGCTGCGCTTCCCGGCCTCGGCGGTGCGTCCGCAGGGGACGAAGGGCGGCGGCATGGCCGGCATCAACCTGCCGGCGGGGGCGCGGGTGGTCTTCTTCGGCGCGGTCCGGGAGGACGATCCGGCCCACGGCGAGCCGATGGTGGTGACGTCGACCGGCGCGACGGTGAAGGTGACGCCGTTCGGGGCGTACCCGGCGAAGGGGCGGGCGACCGGCGGGGTGCGCGCGCAGCGGTTCCTCAAGGGCGAGACGGATCTGGTGGTGGCGTGGGTCGGCCCCCGGCCGGTCGGCGCGACGGCGACCGGCGACCCCGTGGAGCTGCCTCCGGCGGACCCGCGCCGCGACGGCAGCGGCTTCGCCGTGATGCTGGGCCCCACGGTGGTCGGCCACCAGATCGAACGCGACTGAGCCGCCGCGCCCCCGCCCCGGTCAGCTCGACGGGGTGGGGGCGCGCAGGCGGGCGACCAGGCGCATGCCGTGGTAGGTGACCAGGGCGGCGGCGGTGCCGAGGGCGATGCCGTTGAACGAGAGCTCGCCGCTGGTCAGCGTGTAGTTGGCCGCGCCGACGATCAGGGCGACGGCGGCGGTCATCAGGTTGACCGGGTCGTGGAAGTCGACCCGGTTCTCGATCCAGATCCGCGCGCCGAGGACGGCGATGAGGCCGTACAGGGCGGTGGTCGCGCCGCCGAGCACCCCCGCCGGCACGGTGAGGATCAGCGCCCCGAACTTGGGGCTGAGCCCGAGCAGCACGGCGGCGAGCCCGGCCACCCAGTACGCGGCGGTGGAATAGACGCGGGTCGCCGCCATCACGCCGATGTTCTCCGCGTAGGTGGTGGTGCCGGAGCCGCCGCCGGAGCCGGCGAGCATCGTGGCCAGCCCGTCGCCGAGGAACGCCCGGCCCATGTCCCGGTCGAGGTTGCGGCCGGTCATCGCGGCGACGGCCTTGACGTGTCCGGCGTTCTCGGCGATCAGCACGAGGATCACGGGGATCACCAGCACCGTCGCGCGCAGGCTGAAGCTCGGCGCGTGGAACTCGGGCAGGCCGACCCACGCCGCCCTGCGCAGCCCGTCGACGGCCTTGGGGTCGAGGCCGCCGAGGGCGGCGGCGATCAGCCAGCCGACGGCGACGCCGAGCAGGATGGACAGCCGGGCCGCGAAGCCCCGGAACGCGACGGTGGCGAGCAGGATCGCGGCCAGGGTGAGCACGGCGATCAGGGGCTGGGCCTTGACGCCGGTGCCGCTGCCGCCGCCGTCCCAGGCGACGGGGGCGAGGTTGAGCCCGATCAGCGCCACGATGGCGCCGGTGACCACGGGCGGCATCAGCGCGTCGATCCAGCGCGCCCCGGCGAGCTGGACGACGAGGCCGACGGCGGCCAGGGCGACGCCGGCCACGACGATGCCGCCGAGCGCGGGGCCGATGCCGCCGTCGGCCTTCGCGGCCAGCACGGGGGCGATGAACGCGAACGACGACCCGAGGTACGACGGCAGCCGGTTGCCGGTGACCAGCAGGAAGAGCAGGGTGCCGACGCCGGAGAAGAACAGCGTGGTGGCCGGCGGGAAGCCGGTGATCAGCGGCACGGTGAAGGTGGCGCCGAACATCGCCACCACGTGCTGCACGCCGACGCCGACCGTACGCGGCCAGGACAGGCGTTCGCCGGGGTGCACCACGTCGCCGGGGGTGACGGACCGGCCGTCGCCGTGCAGGGTCCAGGGGGACCAGCGGGAGCGTGGCTCGGTGGGGGTCTCGGTCATCGCGGCGCCCTTTCGCGTCGACGGCGGTGCGGGGCGGAGACCCTGGAAGTCGTTTCTAGCAGAGGGGCCGTGCGCCGTGCTCAGGCGACCCCGGCGGGGCGGAACTGGACGCTGACCCGGGGGCCGACCGGGCGCGCGGTCTTCGGGATCGCGTGCTCCCAGGTGCGCTGGCAGGAGCCGCCCATCACCACCAGGTCGCCGTGGCCGAGCGGGAAACGCAGGCCGGGGCCGCCGCCGCGCGGGCGCAGCAGCAGCGGCCGGGGCGCGCCGAACGAGACGATGGCGACCATGGTGTCGGTGTGCGCCGAGCGGCCCAGGGTGTCGCCGTGCCAGGCGACGCTGTCGCGACCGTCGCGGTAGAGGCACATGCCGGCGGTGACGAACGGCTCGCCCAGCTCGGGGGCGTAGTGCGCGGTGAGCGCCGCCCGCGCCCGGGTGAGCACCGGGTGGGGCAGCTCCCGGTGGCCGGAATACCAGCAGAGCAGCCGGGGGACGTCGACCTGCGCGTCGTACATCGTGCGGCGCTCGGCCCGCCAGGGCACGTCGGCGAGCAGCACGTCGAGGACCGCGTCGGAGCCGCGCACCCAGCCGGGCAGGTGGTCGACCCAGGCGCCCCGGCTCAGCGGGCGCCGGCGCAGCCCGGCGAGCGGGCCCAGCGACGGGCCGTCGGCGGCGAGGTCGAGCATCGACGGCTGGTAGGCGGCACCGGACATGCCCCGCAGCCTACCTGGACTTTCGTACACGCGTGCGAGCGCGTCGCGGCCCCGTCACCCGCCGGCCACCTGCCGCACACGTCGGCGTCGCCGCCCGTCGCCGGGCCGGGCCTAGCGTGACCGGGTGCAGAGCCAGCTCACCACCGTCGTCGCGCCGGCCGGGCCGCCGGAGCCGCCGCCGGGCCGCCCGGCCCGCCACGCCCGCCGGCTGGTCGGCTGGCTCGCCGCCGCGTGGGTCGTGCCCCTGCTGGCGTACGCGGCGGGGCTGGCCGGGCTGCTGCCGCTGGTGCTGCTCGGGCTGACGGCCGGGCTGCTGCGCGGCGGCCGGACCCTGCTGGACCGGCTGGTGCTGGCCGGCGCGCTGCTGGCCGGCGCGACGTGCGCCGCCGGGCTGCTCTTCTCCGCCTGGCCGTGGGGGCTGCACCCGGTGCCGGTGGCGGGGACCGCGTCGACGGTCCTGCTGGGGATCGCGGCGGCCACCGGCCGCCGGCTGAGGCTGCCCCGCCCGGCCGCCGCCGACCTGCTGCCGGTGGGGGCGGCGCTGCTGGCCGCCGCCGCCATGGCGTGGCCGTACCTGCGCGCCGGTGACCTCGCCGGCCGCCTCGCGTACGCGATGACCGGCGAGGACAACAGCCGGCACCTGGCCACGGTGGAGGGCATCCGGGCCGTCGGCGGGTACCTGTTCACCGACCCGCAGGCGGCGGCGCGGATCGCCCCGGAGGGGATGGTCTGGTATCCGCAGGGCTTCCACCTCACCGCCGCGCTGCTGGACACGTTCCTGCGTTCCTCGACGGCCCCCGCCGGCCCGGCCGACGCCCTCGGCCACTATCTGGGCTGGTCGGTCGGGGCGTGGGGGCTGCTGGTGCTCGCCGTGACGTGGGCGGCGAACCGGCTCGCCGGCCCGCAGCTCGACCCGCCCCGGGCCCTGGCGCTGACCGGCGCGGTCACGGCCGCCTGCCTCGGCTCCGAGCTGGCCCGCTTCGTCGTCTACGGCTATCCGGGGGAGAGCCTCGGGCTGGCGGCGACGGTGCTGCTGGTGGCGCTGACCTGCCGGCCGGTGGCCCGCGCCGGCACCCAGGTGGCCGTGGTCGGCGCGCTGTGCGTGACGGTCGGCTTCGCGTACCTGATGTTCCTGCCGGTGGTCGCGGCGCTGGCGGCGGCGTGGCTGGTCCGCGACCGGCGGAGGCTGCGTCGCCGGCCGCGGCTGCTGGCGGTGGTGGCGCTGGTGGCGGCGGCGCTGACGCCGCTGCCGGCCGTCGCCGGCCTGCTGCGCACCGATCAGGTGGACAACGTCGCCACCGGCGGCGGCGTGTTCCCCCGCTACGACGCGTTCCTGGCCCTCGCGGGCCTGGTCGGCGCGGGCCTGGTCGCCGGCCGGCGGCTGCCGGCGTGGCGGCGCTACGCGGGCGCGCTCGCCGCGGCGGGCGTGTTCGCGGCGGGGTTCCTGCTCTACTTCCGGGCGCTGGGCACCGACCCGCGCTACTACTACGGCAAGACCCTGCACCTGCTGCTGGCGGTGCTGCTCGTCGGCGCGGGCGCGCTGGCCCTGCTGCTGCCGCCGCCGGGTCGTCCGGCGTCCGGCCGCCGCACCGGGGGCGGTCGGCGGGCCGGCGCGCGGTGGGCGGTGGCGGCTGCGGTGGTGCTGGCCTGCGCGGGGGCGGCCGGGCTGCCGCGCGGCACCGGGATCTTCGCCCAGCCGTTCGGTGACGGGTCCAGCACCTGGGCGGCGGCCTGGTGGTCGGGCTCGCTGGCCCGCCCGGGCCCGGCCGCGCTGACGGTCCGCGCGCTGGCCCGGCCGCCGGCCGCGCCGGGCACGGTGACGGTGGTGGTCAGCGACCGCCGCCGCGAGGGCTACCTGGTGACGCTGTTCGTCTCCACCCTCCAGGGCACCGCCGGTGCGTCGGGGCCGGCGGTCTACCGGCTGCCGCTGGGCGAGCCGGCCCGCAGCGCCGCCGTGGTGGCGGCGGTGCCGGGGCCGATCCGCTTCCTGGCCGTCGACGCGGCGGCGGCGCGCACCGTCGAGGACCTGCTCGCCGCCCGGCCCGAGCTGCGCGCCCGGGTCAGCGTGGAGCGGCTGCCCTGACCGACGGGGCGACGAGGGCGAGCACGGCGTCGGCGACCCGGGCCCGGCCCCGCCCGTCGACCGTGGCCCAGGCGCGGGCGGCCAGGGCGGCCCGGCGCTCGGGGGAGTCGAGCAGGGCGCGCAGCGTCCGCGTGGCCCCGGACCGGGCCGTCCGGCCGGGCAGCCCGGCGGCGGCCAACGCGGGCAACTCGCCGAGGCCGGCCACGAGCCCCGCGTCGACCACCCGGCCGTACGACTCGCGCTGGTTGTCCACCACGCACACCAGCGCGGCCGGCGCGCCGAGGCAGCACAGCTCCCAGGTGGACGTGCCGGCGGCGCTGACCACGAGGTCGGCGGCGGTGACCAGGGCGGGCAGGTCGTCGGTGGGCGGCACGGGCCGCACCGCCTGCCCCCGGCCGGGGGCCAGCGCCGCCAGTTCCGCCTCGACGTCGGCGCGGCCGACGACCACGGTCAGGTCCATCGGGTGCCCGGTGGCCAGCAGCACCCGGGCCAGCACCGGGGCCGCCCCGAACGCGTCGGTGCCGCCGAAGAAGGCGAGCACCCGGGGCCGGGCCGTCGGCGTCGCGGGGCGGGGCCTCGCCGGCCGGGCGGCCACCACCGCGTCGCGCAGCAGCGGGTACGCCGTGCCGGCGAGCAGCCGGCCGGGCAGCGGCCCGTGCGTCGCGCCCAGGTTCTGGTCCAGGTAGACGTCGGCGTCCTGCCCCCGGGTGTCGCCGTCGACGACGGCGAGGGTCACCACCCCCGCCGCGCGCAGCGCCCCCGCCCCGGCCGGGTCCAGCTCGTACGAGTCGAGCACCGCCACGTCGAGGCCGTGCCGGCGGGCCGCCGCCACGAGGTCGGCGGGGCGCTGCGGCCCGGGGTGCAGCGGGATGCCCCGGGAGGCGAGCTGCCGGGCCGCCCAGTCGATCCCCTCGACGGTGCCGAAGAACTCGACGCGGTGGCCCCGGGCGAGGAACTCCTCGGCCAGGGCGAGGCAGCGCACCAGGTGGCCCACCCCCCGGGTGGGCCCGGCGTCGCAGCGGACCCCGACGCGTACGGTGCTCAGGACTCCTCCAGCCGCTTCTGCCGCACCGCGGCGTTCAGGGCGCGCAGGGCCGGCTGGCCCGCCAACCAGTCGGCGAGCTTCGCCAGCGGGACGCTGACGTCGCCGAAGTGGTCGGTCACCGCCCGCACCAGCGCCCAGTCCTGCTCGGTGTCGAGGGTGAGCCGCAGGGCCGACCGGTCGGGGGTGAGCGTCACCCCGAGCACCCGGAACAGCTCCGGATGGGTGTACGCGTACGAGGTCACGTGCACCCGGTGGTGGTCGGTGGCGATGCGGTGCAGCGTACGCAGCGTGTCCGCCCGGATGATCTCCACGTCCAGCCCGCGCGGCAGGGTCCGGGCGATCGACGTGCTCGCGTAGTCCAGCCCCGGCACGGCCCGGTAGACGTCGGCGACCAGCCGGACGATCTCCGGGTCGAGCAACGGGCAGTCGGCGGTGAACCGCATGACCGCGTCGCCGGGGTGCGCGTCGAGCGCGCCGACGAACCGGTCGAGCACGTCGTCGACGGGGCCCCGGTGGCAGGCCACGCCGAGCCGGGCGCACTCGGCGACGACCGCGTCGTCGGCGGCGTCGGTGCTGGTGGCGACCACCAGGTCGGCGAGCACCCCGCCGTCGGCGGCGGCCCGGACCACCCGGCCGAGCACCGAGCGCCCGGCCAGCGGCCGCAGCACCTTGCCGGGCAGCCGGGAGGACCCCATGCGGGCCTGCACGATCCCCACGATCCGCGTCACTGCTGCTCCTGTTCGTCGCGCCGGGGCGCGAGGGCGTCCTTGGCCCGCCGCTTCGCCGCGCGGGCGCCCCGCTTGGCCAGCCGGGCCGGGGTGATCGCCAGCCGGCCGACCCGGTAGCTGATCGAGCCGCTGAGCAGGTTGATGGTCGCCTCGGCCCGGCGCAGCGCCCGCTCCCGGGAGGTGAGCAGCTCCTCCGTCCAGCGCAGCAGGGCCGTCAGCCGGGTCAGCTCGTCCTTCTGCCGCCGCCACGCCTCGCGCAGCTGCTGGTGGCTGTCCAGGCCGGCAGGGGGCGCGGTGGGCTCGACCGCGCGCAGCTCGTCGGCGAGGGCGACGCGGGCGGCGCCGTCCAACCCGCGCAGCGCCGCGGTCACGGCCACCTCCGCGTCGACGGCGGCCGTCACCGTCGCCCGGTCCAGGTCCCGCCCGGCGGTGCCGGCCAGCACCACCGTCAGCCCGGCCACGTCGAGGGTGGACGACCAGGGGTGGGCGTATCCGCCGGTGGCCAGGGTGGCGGCGAACCGCCACAGGCCCCGGGCCAGCGTCACGTCCAACGGCCACGGGTCGCTGGCCCGCCAGCTCGGATCGAGCACCGCGAACGCCGGGGCGGCACCGGTGGCGTCGAGGGCCGGGGCGGCCCCGCCGCCGGTGAGCACGACGTTGTCGAGGCTGGCCAGGGCCGTCGCGCCGGTGAGCCGGCCGGCGTCGTCGGCGTGCGCGTCGAGCCAGGCCGCGTACCCGCGCAGCAGCCGGCGCAGGGCGGCCAGGTCGCGGCGCAGGCAGGCGTCGAGCAGCACGGTGCGCAGCAGCCGCCCCTCGGGCACGGCCCCGGTGAGCACGGCCGGGTCCCGCCAGGCCGCCGCCCGGGTGGCGAACGGGGCGTCCGTGGCCGCCGCGACCGGCCCGGGCACCCGCCACCGCCAGCCGTCCGCCGCCGCTGTCACCTCCACCACGCCGAACCCGGGCGGGCCGCTCTGCACCCACAGCACCGGCAGCCCGCCGGTGCCGGCCGCCCCCGGTTCGGTGCCGGCCGGGTCCGGCGGGTCGCCCGCCGCGGGGACGGCCGAGGCCGCGCGGTGGGCCAGCACCAGCCAGCCCGGAGCGAGCGCCGCGCCCAGCCCGGCGTGCAGCGCGTCGACCGCGAGCCGGGCCGGGTCCTGGAGCACGGGACGGTCGGCGCGGCCCGGCGCGCACGCGCCGTGCAGCACCGCGTCCAGCAGCCCGCTGCCGGGGTGCGCGGCCAGCGCGCTGGCGTCGACCAGCGCGGTGGGCGCGTCCGGTTCGGGGTACGCGGCGAAGCAGCCGCCGGGGCGCAGCCCCGCCGCGGCCAGCCGGTCCCGTAGCTGGTCGGTGTTGGCGGGGCGGCCGGCGTCCAGCGCCCCGCCGATCGCCCAGTCGGCGTCGTCGCGGCCGGCGTACCAGGGTGCGGTGTCGACCAAGCGGGTCAGGCCCACCGGGTTGTCCAGCCGCAGCAGCAGGGTCCCGCCCGGGGCGAGCACGGCGGCGAGCCGGCGCAGCAGCCCGTCCCAGCCGACCGGGGTCCCCTCCACCGACTCCACCGCGTCCAGGCCGGCGGCGGCGATCACCACGTCGAACGTCTCGTCGGCCGGCAACCCGCCGGGGCCGCCGACCACCACCCGCACGGGCCGGTCCTCGGCCAGCGCCGACCCGTCCGGCCAGCTGCGCAGCAGGCAGGTGACGTCGGCGTGGGCCAGCCGGTCGACCAGTTCGGGGTCGTGCGGCCCGGCCAGCAGCACCCGCGCGCCGGCCGGGGTGACCCGGGCGGCGAGCGCCGCGAGGGGCCCGCCGCCGGGCAGCCGCCGGCCGGTCAGGTCCGACCAGGCCAGCATCTCCCCGCCGGGCAGGGCGATGCGGGTCGAGGTGTCAGTGGTCAACGTGTTCCTCCTGGAGGGTCGCCCAACCCAGCAGCTCCCGCAGCTCGGCCGGCGTGCAGCGGTGGTCGGTGCCCAGTTCGGCGCGGGCGATCTCGACCGCCGTCGGCAGGTGCACCGACTCGCCGTGCAGGTCCGGCCACTGCCGGCGGATGCGGGCGGTGCCGCCGAAGGTCGGGTCCTCGTCGGCGAGGATCATCGGGTCGCCGTAGACGGCGGGCTCGCAACCGGCCGCGATGCCGTAGAAGATGGCGCTGGTCAGCCGGTTGGACGCCACCCGGCGGTGCCGGCGCAGCTCGGTGAGCTGCTTGTCGAGGAAGAGCGGGTCGGTGTCCTTCCACCAGTGCCCCCGGTAGCCGTGGCAGATCACCCGGAACCCGGCCTGCTCGTAGAGGCGGCGGACCCGGCGCATGCCGTACTCGTGCCAGTAGAGGCACACGGTGACCGGGCCCGGCTCGGTGGCGCGGATGCGGGCGATCAGCTCCCGGTGGTCGCCGCGCACGTGCTGGCCCTCCCAGCCGTGGAACGGATACCAGATGGTGCCCTCCCGCTGCGGCTCCGGCGGGTCGTCGGCGCGCAGCGCCAGCAGGTACGCGAACGGCGCGCCGGTCACCACGACGTTGCGCCGCCCCACCGACCAGGCCCGCCGCCGGGTCTGCTCCGACCACAGCAGGCTCGGCGTGCCCTCGACGTACGGGTGGCCGGGGGCGAGGCCGTCGCCGATGTTCCAGCCGTGCTGGACGTACCCGTTGATCCGGGGCGGGTGCCCGTCGCCGAGGCCGCAGTAGCGGGCCAGCACGTGCGCGTGGCCGTAGAAGTGGTTCGCGTGGTGCATCCCGGTCCCCTCAGGCGGCGGCGCGCGCCGGGGCGGCGTGCAGGGCGGCGGCCAGGGCGTCGACGACGCGGTCCTGGTCGGCGTCGGTGAGGCCGGGGAACAGCGGCAGGGAGAGCTGCTCGGCGTAGAACCCCTCGGCGACGGGGCAGGAGCCGCGCCGGTAGCCCAGCTCCGCGAACGCCGGATGCCAGTGCACGGGGATGTAGTTGACCTGCACGCCGATCCCGGCGGCCCGCATCGCGTCGTAGACGGCGCGGCGGCGGCCCTCGTGCACCCGGATCGGGTACAGGTGCCAGGCCGGCTCGGCCCAGGACCGCCGGCCCGGCACCGACACGCCGGGCAGGTCGGCCAGCGCCGCGTCGTAGCGGGCGACCAGCTCGGCGCGGCGGGCCAGGAACCGGGGCAGCCGACGCAGCTGGCTGCGGCCCAGCGCGCAGAGCACGTCGGGCAGCCGGTAGTTGAGCCCGAACTCGTGGATCTCCTGGTGCCAGCCGCCCTCGTCGGGCCAGCGCTGCGCGGCGCGGTCCCGCACCAGGCCGTGGTTGCGGAACCGGCGGGCCCGCTCCAGCAGGGCCGGGCTGACGGCGGCGACCGCGCCGCCCTCGGCGGTGGTGAGGTTCTTCGTCGGGAAGAACGAGAACGTGGTCAGGTCGGCGAGCGACCCGACCGGCCGGCCGTGGTAGGCCGCGCCGATCGAGTGGGCGGCGTCGGCCAGCAGCAGCGGGTCGCCGCCGCCGAGCACCGCCCGCAGCGCGTCGTAGTTGGCGGGGTGGCCGGCGTAGTCGACCGCCGCCACCACCTTCGTCCGGCCGGTCAGCGCCGCGCCGACCGCCGCCGGGTCCAGGGTGTACGTCTCCGGCTCGACGTCGGCGAAGACGACCCGCGCGCCGAGCGCGACGGCGGTGCTGGCGGTGGCCGCGAACGTCATCGGCGGCACGATCACCTCGTCGCCGGGGCCGACGCCGGCCGCCGCGTACGCCACGTGCAGGGCGGCGGTGCCGTTGGACACGGCCGCGCAGCCGACCCCGCCGGTCCAGCCGGCCAGGTCCGCCTCGAAGGCGTCGACCTGCGGGCCGGTGGTGAGCCAGTCGCTGCGCAGCGCGGCGACCACGGCGGCGACGTCGTCGTCGGTGACGGACTGCCGCCCGTACGGGAGCATCGCCATCATGCGGCGATGCCGAGCATGGCGCGCAGCTGCTCCACGCCGAGCCACTCGTCGTTGGTGTCCGACTGGTAGGCGAACCCGTCCGGCACCGGCTCGCAGTGCGCGGGCGGCTGGTAGCCCCAGGTGGCGATGGTCGGCTGCACGATGAACCGGTCGGGGGTGCGCAGGGTCCGCCGGCTGTCGTCCGGGGCGATCATCTCCTCGTGCAGCTTCTCGCCGGGCCGGATGCCGATCTCGTGGGTGGTGGCGTCCGGCGCGACGGCCTCCACCAGGTCGAGGATGCGCATGCTCGGGATGCGCGGCACGAACAGCTCCCCGCCCTGCATCTGGTCGAACGAGTCCATGACGAACTGCACGGCCTGGTCCAGGGTGATCCAGAACCGGGTCATCCGCTTGTCGGTGACGGGCAGGCTCTTCCCCTCGGCGGCGAGCCGACGGAACAGCGGCACCACCGAGCCTCGGCTGCCCACCACGTTGCCGTAGCGCACCACGGCGAAGCGGGTCGGGTGGTGGGCGGCGTAGTGGTTCGCCGAGACGAACAGCTTGTCGCCGACCAGCTTCGTCGCGCCGTACAGGTTGATCGGGCTGGACGCCTTGTCGGTGGAGAGCGCGATGACCTTCTTCACCCCGGCCTCGATGGCCGCGTCGACGACGTGCTGCGAGCCGGTGATGTTGGTGGCGATGAACTCCGACGGGTTGTACTCGGCGGTGTCCACCTGCTTGAGCGCGGCGGCGTGCACGACGTGGTCGACGCCGTGCATGGCCCGGGTGAGCCGGTGGCGGTCCCGGATGTCGCCGATGAACCAGCGCAGCCGCGGGTCGTCGCCGAGCTGCTGGCGCAGCTCGTACTGCTTGAGCTCGTCGCGGGAGAACACCACCACCCGGGCCGGGTCGGCCTCGGCCAGGACGTGCCGCAGGAAGGTGCGGCCGAAGGACCCGGTGCCCCCGGTGATCAGAATGGAGGACCCATTCAACTCGCTCAACTGGTGCTCCCAAGGTCGGTTTGATCTTCCGGCCGGGGACGGTGCCGGCCGGCGGACGGTTCGTGACGCTAAGCCGGCAGAGTTAACAGCCCCACGCCGGACGATGAACGGGCGCGACGTGGGCGGTGAATGAGGCATGCCCGTCCCGCGTCGGCAGCGGTCCGCCAGGTGAACGGGACATGTCCGCCGGTCAGATAAGGTCCCAGCCCAGCGCGGTGCCCCGGGGCACGTCGCGGCGGAACGTGCGGCCGAGCACCCGGTCCAGGTCGGCCGGGGGCAGGCCGCCGGCCGGGCGGATCGAGCGCACGTTGTCCCGGGTCACCGGCTCGCCCGCGCGCACGTCGGCCACCACGTACAGCGACCGCCGGAACCGCAGCCCCTCCCGCTCGGTGGGGGTCGGGCCGATGGTGGTGACGCCCAGCGCCGCCCAGGCCCGCTCGGACTCGACGCGCAGGTCGGCCAGCTCCGTCGGCTCCAGCGAGAAGTCCGAGTCCACCCCACCGTCGGCGCGGCGCAGCGTCACGTGCTTCTCGATCAGGCAGGCGCCCAGCGCCACCGCCGCCACCGGCACCCCGATGCCGGGGGTGTGGTCGGAGATCCCGACCGGCACGCCGAACGTGTCCGCCAGCACCGGCAGCCGACGCAGGTTGCTGTCCTGCGGCGGAGCCGGGTACGACGCGGTGCACGCCAGCAGCACGATGCCGCCCGCGCCGCCCTCGCGGGCCGCGGTCACCGCGGCGTCGATCTCGCCGACCGTGGCCATGCCGGTGGAGATGACCATCGGCTTGCCGGTGGCGGCCACCAGCCGGATCAGCGGCAGGTCCACCAGCTCCGACGAGGCGATCTTGTACGCCGGGGCGTCCAGCTCCTCCAGCAGCTCCACCGCCGAGCGGTCGAACGGCGACGAGAAGACCGTCAGGCCGTGCCGGCGGGCCCGCTCGAAGATCGGCCCGTGCCACTCGTACGGGGTGTGCGCCCGCTCGAAGAGCTGGTAGAGCCGCTCGCCGCCCCACAGCTCGTGGCCGCCGGAGATGCGAAACTCCGGCGCGTCCACGTCGATGGTCAGCGTGTCCGGGGTGTACGTCTGGAGCTTGAGCGCGTGCGCGCCGCTGGCCGCCACCGCGTCCACGATGGCCAGCGCCCGGTCGAGGCTGCCGTTGTGGTTGCCGGACATCTCGGCGACCACGAAGGGCCGCTCGCCGGTGCCCACCGCGTGCGGGCCGATCTTGACTGTCGTCATGTTCCCCTGCTCAGTTGCGTCCACACCACCTGGTGCGGCGTGCCGTCGACGTCCCGCTCGTAGCGCCGGACGATCGTGAATCCGAAGCGCCGGTGCAGCGCTAGCACCGGTCGGTTGGTGGCCAGCGTCTCCCCGCCGAGGCTGCGCGCGCCGAGGGTGTCGAACGCGTACGCGATCGCCGCCTGCTCCAGCGACAGCCAGGCCGGCATGAGCGCCCGCCGCGCGTCCAGCCCCTCGACGTCGAGGTAGAAGCCCCAGGTCAGCGCCCTGTCGGGGCTGGTCACGCCGGAGAACGTCACCACGCCGCAGGGCTGCCCGAGGTGCTCGTGCACCAGCACCCGCCGGTCCGGGTCGACGCGTACGCCCGCCCACCAGGCGGCGTGCTCGGCGGGGCCGATCTCGTGCCGGGTGAGGCTGACCTCGCGGACCTGCGGGTGGTTGCGCCAGCGCAGGATCGTCGCCAGGTCGGCGTCGCGGGCGGGCCGCAGCGCGCCACCCGCCCGGTTCGCGGCGGCCCCGGCCCGGACGGCGGCGGCCCCGCCCGATCTCGGCCCGCTCATCCCCGGCCCGCCATGGCGCTGCCCTGGTCCGCCTCCGCCGGCGCGGCGCTGTGCGGGCCGGCCCCGGCGGGGGCCGCGCCGGCGGGCGAGGCCGGCCGCAGCGAGCCGGCCAGCCGGTGCGCCCGGCGCAACGTCTTGTACGCGAGGTAGCTGTCCCGGGCGACGAGGCGGTGCTTCAGCCCGGCCACCCCGCCCGGCCGGGCGTACCCGCCCGAGGGCAGGTAGCGGCGGTAGTGCTCGGCGACGCGGCGGAAGAACCCGCGCCGCAGCCTCGGGTGCACCCGGCCGTCGTTGCCCACCACCACCAGATAGTGGTTGATCATCAGGCCGAACAGGTCGGTGCGGATCCAGTCCTCGGTGACGTGCTCCGCCACCCACTGCTGGAGGCGCTCGTACTGGACGAACGCGTCGAAGTGCCGGCCGCTGCGGGTGGAGGTGATCGCGCCGAGCCGGCCCTGCCGGTAGTGGTAGCAGACCTGGTCCAGCACCCCGATCCGGTCCGCGGCGATGAGCAGCGGGTGGCTGAACGGGATGTCCTCGTACCAGCCGGGGTGGAAGCGCAGCTCCAGCTCGTCGAGGAACGCCCGGCGGACCACCTTGTTCCACGCGGTGTGTTGCACCCGCAGCAGCGCGGGCCGGTCGGCCAGCCGGACGCACCCGTCGACCCCGCGCAGCAGGTGGCTGCTCGCGTCGACCTCCAGCCGGCCGCCCTCGTGCACCCGCAGGTGGTCCACCAGCAGCACGTCCGGCTCGTCGCGGCGCAGCCGGTCCAGCACCACCGGCAGGGTCCCCGGGGGCAGCCAGTCGTCGCTGTCGACGAACCACACGTACCGGCCTGTCGCCTCCGCCAGCCCCGCGTTGCGGGCCAGCCCCAGCCCGACGTTGCGGGTCAGGGAGACCACCCGCACCTGGGGCCGCCCGGCCGCGTACGACCGCAGCATCTCCCCGCACCGGTCCGGGGAGGCGTCGTCGACGGCGACCAGCTCGACCTCGGCGGCCTCGGCGGTGGGCAGGCCGCCGAGGATCGACTCCAGGCACTGGTACAGGTACGCCTCGACGCCGTGCACCGGGACGACGATGCTCAGCAGTGGGCTCCGCGTCGGCTCATTGACCACGCCCGACACCTTCGACCGCCCGGATGGACGGCCCCGGAACCTGGCGTATCCGCCCGGGGTGGGCTCGCTGAACAGACCCCCTACGGAGGGTTAACGGTTGAGCATCCGCTTCACCCGGCCGCCGGCCGCCCGTACCCGGGCCCGCAGCCGGTGCGACTCGAACCCCGCGACGGTCTCCTTCAGCTCCTGGTTGCGGTCGTGCAGCCACTGGATGCGGGCGATCAGCTCGGCCGGGTCGGTGGCCGACTGCGCGCGTACCGCCGGGGGGAAGGTCGTCTCGGCGACCTGCCGGTCGAACCGGGCGGCGCTGTCGCCGTCGGCGAAGGAGACCCCGAGGTCGTGCTTGGCCAGGAACGCCGTCATCGTTGCGTACCGGGCCTTGTGCCCGTTGTTGAGCGCGGTGTAGTCGGCCTCGTCGTAGAGCTCTATGGCGTCCACGTCCGGCGGGACGTCCTTCATCAGCCGGTGCGGGATGTCGAAGTACCGGGCCAGCTCCAGCGTCCGCGAGTCGTGCGCGAAGAGGTACCCCGGCGTCCCGGCCACCAGGGCCGTGATCGTGCCGTGGATGCGGGTGCCGAAGTTGAAGTCGAAGCGGGACAGGTAGTCCATCCACGTCCACGGGTCGACGAACATCCGCACCTTGTCCTCGGTGAACAGCGGGTGGGAGGTGTGGATCGGGATGGCCGCCTTCTTGCCCCGGTCCTCCGGCGCGTCGCCGAAGAGCAGGGTGCCCAGCGTCTTCAGGTCCTGCGGCAGATAGCGCAGGTTCGGGTACCGCCGATGGTGCGAGGCGATGATCTTCGCCATCGACTTCACGTACGGGGAGACGGTCAGCGCCACCCGGTCCTCGACGGTGAGCGTGGTCTTGCGCTTGTCGACCCGCAGGCTGTCGCCGTGCAGGAACATCGACGGGCAGCCGATCACGTCGACGGCGGAGAAGCCCAGGGTCCGCAGGTATCCCTCGGTGATCTCGCCCCGCACCCCGATGGTGTGCGACCGGTCCAGCACGGCCGAGACGAACGCCTTCACCGCGTCGTCGATCGGCCGCAGGTACTCCCGGTCGGCGTCGACGTTGGTCTGCGCGCCGACCCCGAACACCACCACCGGGATCTTCAACCGCTCGATCAGCCGGGTCATGGCGACCAGGCGGTGGGCGTAGCTGCGCCGGAACGCGTTCGCCAGCGGCACCACGAACACGTCGAACCGCTCGTTGATCTCGTCGGCCTCGCGCGGGTTGACCCGGAACTCCGAGGAGGTGACCTCCGCCGTCGACGTCCGCAGCAGCTTGTGCGCCGCGTGGCTGAACACGAGATTGCCGGCGTTCTCACCGATCCAGTTGCGCTCGAACGTCTCCTCCGGCGAGTAGACGTCGAACGGCCCCTTCTTGGCCCGCAGCAGGATCCGCTGGTGCATCCGTGTTGTCCCCTCGTCGTGGCCGAGACCGCGATATTAGGCCATCGCGCCCGTGCCACCGCCAGTCGCGTCAGGGGACGCCCGACGGCGGGCGGCGCGCCCGGCCGCACCGGGTAGGGTGCCGGCGGGGCGGCACCGCGCGGCCCGCCGCCACCCGGGCGGCGGCGTCGGCCCGGGGCGTCCGCGAGGAGGAGAGCGGTGCTGGTGACCCCCGCGGACGGTCGGACCACCGGCCTCCCCGGCGCCCCGACCGTCGTACGCCCCGACGCGCCGGCCCGCCCGGCCAGCCGGCTGCCCTCGCTGACCGGGCTGCGCTGGGTCGCCGCCCTGCTCGTCTTCGGCTACCACGTCGGCACCATGCGGATCGTCGGCCAGCCCGAGGCCAAGGCCGTCGTCGACTGGCTGTTCACGCTGGGCCTCTCCGGCGTCGAGTTCTTCTTCATCCTCAGCGGCTTCGTGCTGGTCTGGTCGGCCCGCGACGGGGACCGCCGCCGCGACTTCCTGCGCCGCCGGCTCGCCAAGATCTACCCGAACCACCTGCTGATGTGGGCGGTGGTGCTGGCGACCGGGGTGTGGGTCTTCGCCGACCCGGTCAACGTCCGCGCCGCGCTGGAGAACCTGTTCCTGGTCCAGGCATGGGACCCGACGCCCGGCTACTTCTACAGCGTCAACTCGGTGAGCTGGTCGCTCTCCTGCGAGCTGTTTTTCTACGTCTGCCTGCCGTTCGCGCTGCCGCTGGTGCGCCGGGCCCCGGTCGGGGCACTGTGGGCGGTGGTGGCAGCCGTGCCGCTGCTGATCGTGGCGCTCTGGCCCGGGCAGCGCCTGGTGCCGCAGGAGAGCACCTGGTGGTTCACTCAGATCTTCCCGGTCGTGCGATCCCTGGAGTTCTGGATGGGGGTGGCCGCCGCCGAGCTGCTGCGCCGGGGGCGCTGGCGCGGTCCCGGGCTCACCGCCGCCAGCGTCATCTTCGTCGTCACCTGGGTGGTCGCCGCCCAATGGATCCGCGCCGAGCTGTGGGCGGCGCTGCTCGCGGCGGCGTACCTGCTGGTCATCGTGGCCGCCGCCGACGCGGACGTGCGCGGCGCGCGGACGCCGTGGCGGTCCCGGCCGATGGTCTGGCTCGGCGAGGTCTCCTTCGCCTTCTACCTGGTGCACGTCTTCGTCATGATCACCGTTCTGCGGCTGGCCGACCGGCTCGGCACGGGCCTGCCCGGCTGGTGGGGCCCGCTGGCGGCGGTCGGCTTCCTGCTGGTCAACCTCGGCCTGGCCGCGCTGCTGCACCGGTGGGTGGAGACGCCGCTGACCCGCCTGCTCGGGCCGCCGCGCCGGCCCCGCGCCCCGGCCGCCGCCGCGCCCTGACCCGCCGCCGGCCGCGCCCCCGACCCGCCGGCCGCGCCCCCGACCCGCCGGCCGCGCCCCCGACCCGCCGGCCGGGCCCCGACCCGCCGGCGGTGGTGCGCCCCCGATCCGCCGCCGCCGGCCGTGCCCCGGGCCGCCGGCGGTCGTGCGCCACGCCACGCCGCGCCGAGCAGGTGACACGCTCGCCGGCGGTGCGTCGTGCGGCCGGCGACGGTAGCGTGGGGTGGTGCTTCCCGTCGCGCTGACCTGTCCCCTGTGGTGGGTCGCGCGCTGGACCGCACGGATGCTGGCGGCCCTCGCCGTCGTGGTCGCGTTCTCCCTGGGCACCGCGTCGCTGCCGCTCGGCGCGATGGCTACCGGTGGCGTCGAGCCCGGCCCGGCCACCGCGGCCACCGCCGTCGCGGGCTCCGCTGCCGACGAATCGGCGGGAGCCGCCGTTTCCGTGTCGGTCGCGGGCGCCACCGCCGCCGCGGACGCCGCCGGCCCCTTGCCTCCGGCCGACGCGCCGCCGCCCGCCGAGGCCGGGCCCCCGCCGGCCGCCACGCCGGCCCCGCAGCGGGTGCCGGCCGGGTTCGTCCCCACCGCCGCCGGCCCCCGCGCGCCGCCTGCCGCCTGAGCCACGCGGCGGGCCCGCCCGCCCGCACCGTCGCCGACGAACCCACCGCTGCCCCCGCCCGCCGGGTCCGGCCGCACACGCCCCGCCGTACGCGCCCCGCCCGGCGGCGGCGCGGATCCCTTTCCGCCTCCACCCCCGTGAGGTGCCGACCATGGACATCGTGCTCTACCAGTTCCTGACCGAGGTGCCGCTGGCCGCCGCCATCTGGTCGGTGCTGCTCGTGCTGGCGCTCACCGTGCTCGCCGTGCTGGTCGCCCGCCCGGAGCGGGACCGTCCGCCCGCCGCCGAGCCACCGTCCCGGCCCGCCGCCCCGCCCGCCCCCGAGGCCGCCGACCTGCGCCGGTACGCCGAGGAGGTGGCCGTGGCCGCCGCCGGGGCCGCGCAGAACGCCCGCCGCCGGCGGGCCGCCTGGACGGCCGCCCAGGACGCCGCCGAGCGGGCCTGGCAGGCGTACGACGAGGCGGAGACCGCCGCCCGGCGCTTCCGCGACGCGACCGCCCTGCCGACGCCGCACACCCCGCGTACCCCGGCCGAGTACGCGGCCCGGGAACGCTGGCTGCACCACGCCGCCACGGCGGCCCACCTGCGGGGAGAGCTGTCCATCGGGCAACTTTGCGACGTCTTCGCCCGCCGGGGCGGATGGGACCCCCGGCGGCACCCGGTGGAGCAGGAGGTCGTCCTGGCCCGGGCCGTCCGGGACGGCAGGCTGGCCCGCTACCGCGCCGCCGCCGCACGCGAGCGGGCCGCGTGGGACGACGCCGAACTGGCCGCCGAAGCCGCCCGGGCGCTCGCCGCCGAGGCGTACGCCGCCGCCGAGCGGGTCCGGCCCGCCCGGGTGCCGGCGGCCAGCGCAACGGCCTCCAGCAGGGCCCTGAAAGCCCTCGGCTGGCACCCACCCCGCTGGCACCCAGCCCAACTCGGCTAACCACCCCACCCCAACCCACCCCGGCCCGGCCCGGCGCGGCCCGGTGCGGTCCGGTGCGGCCCGGTGCGGTCCGGCGCGGCCCGGTGTGGCCCGGTGCGGCCCGGCGCGGTGCGCCGCGGCCCGGCCCGACTCGGTGCGGTGATCAAGAGATTTGCGTCATCGTGGAGATCAACCCTGACGCTTTTCTCTTGATCACCGGGGCGAGTCGGGCCGGGGTGAGGGGGCGGGGGCGAGGGGCCGGGGCGGGGGGTGGGTGGGGCGTGAGGCGGGTCACGGGTTTGGGGGATCGGGCAGGCGGAGCATTCTGTTCGACCGGGGGCGTTATTCGCCGGGGATTCGCGGCTCGTCGTCCCGTTGCGGGGCGGCTGACGTCGGATGAGTCGGCAGTCCCATTGAGTCACGTCAGTATCCGAATGGCCCGTAAATTTGCCGGCCGTTGGATGTTTAAGCAGGTGGCGGGGGGTTGGCAGGGCTTCCGTCGGCCAGTAGTGTCGGCCCGTCCGGTGCGGTACCCGATCGCAACAGGCGACGCCGCGCCGACCCGCTCAATCGTGACCATCACGAACCGGGGACCCATTGCACGTCCGGGGTGAATCCGCGGGCCACGGCCTGCGGTAGGGCGATCTTCCCGCCCGAATCCGTCAGCTAACCCGGTAGGCGGTGTCGGAAGGAGTTCCATCCTCGTGCAGCACGAACCCACCCCCCGGGTTGTTCCTCCACCACGGAGCCCGGTGCTCGCGTCCGCCGCCGTCGAGCCGGCGCACTGACCGTCGCACCCCTTCTCGTACGCCCGCCTGAGCGGGCGCCCCAGAAAGCGGACCCCATCGGCCGCGGACACGTCCGTGCCGCCGTGCGCCGACGCGCGCCCGGGGCCTCCGCTTCCGCCCCCGCCCCGTGGAGGAACACGTGAACGATCAGCTCAAGCGGCACCTGCGGCGACTCGCCACGGAACGCCCCTACCAGGTCGTCGCCGGCTCCGCCGCGGCGCTCCTGCTGGCGTCCGGCACCGGTGCGCTGCTCGCCGCCGCCGACGACGCCCCCGCCCCGCAGCAGGCCACCAGCGCCGCCGTGACCGAGGTGGCGCCCCGGCTCGACGACGCGGCCAGCCGCGCCCAGGCCCGGATCGCCGCGCCGCTCTCGGCCGCTGCCCCGCCCAGCGCCACCCCGTCGCCGAGCGCCACCTCGGCCACCCCGAACCCCGACCTGACCGCCTCGGCGACGCCGAAGAAGACCACGGCGAAGCCGGCGGCCCCGAAGCCGCCCTCGTCCAAGGTCCTCGACTACGACTACGAGGCCCAGAGCACCTACTACTACTGCGGCCCGGCGGCGGTGCGCAACGCGCTCTCCGCCACCGGCGTCGACGGCGCCCAGGACGACCTGGCCGCACGTCTCGGCACCACCGAGATGGGCACCAACTCGGCCTACGACACCACTCGGGTGCTCAACGAGATGGTCAAGGGTGAGCCGTACCGGACCCGGCTGATCCCCGGCGGCGCCGCCACCTCGGCGGAGGCGGAGCGGCTCCGGGCCGACGTGGTGAAGGCGGTCAGCGCCGGGCGTGGCGTCGTGGTCAACATCGCCGGCGACGCCACCGACGTCGACGGCGGCTGGCACTCCTTCCCCGGCGGCCACTACATCGCCGTCGTCGGCTACCGCGACTCCGGGCGCACCGTGCGGATCGCCGACTCGGCGGACCCGGCCGTCCCGGCGTACTGGATCAGCACCGCATCCCTGGCCCATTGGGCCGCGACGCGGGGCTACTCGGCCTGACACGCCCTCCCCCCGCCGGCCCCGGCTCCCTTCCGAAGGGAGCCGGGGCCGGTGCCGTCTCCGGGGAGGCCGGGGCGGGCGGGTGAAGCGGCAATTCCCGGTCGGCCGGAGGGTCTCGTGCACTGGCCCGTTCCGACGCCCGGGTGTGCGATTATCGCACTATGGCTGATGACCAGGAGTGGTGCTCCGTCGGCGAGCAGGTGCGGCACGCCCGGCTGTCCCTGGGGCTGTCACAGCAGGACCTGGCCAGCGCGGTGGGCCTCGACCGCACCATGCTGGCCAAGGTCGAGGCTGGCACCCGCCGGCTGGATGGCCTCGAACTGGCGCGACTGTCGCGCGTGCTGCGGGTGTCGATGGACTACCTGATCGAGCCACGGCCGGCTGTGCTGTCCCGGCGGGCCGCGCCGGTGACCGAGGAGGTTGGCACCGACGCCGCCCGTGCCGCCGAACGCCTGGAGATCGCCCTCGTCGAGTGGCTTCGCGACGTACGGCAACTCGTGGGGCTCGGCGTGTTGCGGACCCGTCCACCGCTCCGCTACCCGGGCACGGTCACCGCCGAGGACCAGGCCAGGCAGGCAGCGCAGTGGCTCAGGCGAGAGTGCGGGATCGACGATGGGCCGATCGACAGCATCGTCGAGGTCTGCGAACGTGCCGGCCAGTGGACGCTGGTGACCAATCTACCCGGCGACGGGGCGTCGCTGATCGAGGCTGACCTCGCCGTCGCGGTGGTGAGCACCTCGGGCGATCCTGGTCGCCGCCGGGCGACGGCCGCGCACGAACTGGGCCATCTGATCATTGGCGACGAATACTCCAGCGATCTGGGTGTCAGCGCCTCGCGGACGCACCGAGAGTCCGCCATCGACGCCTTCGCAGCGGAGCTGCTGCTGCCCGTCCAGGTGCTCGCAGCCGCGCGGAATGCCGACCGGATGACCCGGGACCAGCTGGTGGGCTACGCGGCTCGGTACCGTACCTCCTGGTTGCTGGCTCTGCGGCAGGCGGAGCAGGCAAAGGCCATCGATGCGTCGACCCGGCGGCTCTGGAGCCAGAACCGGCCCACCCGGGCCGAGTTCATGGAGGCTCTGGGCTGGGTTCCGCAGCCGGACCTCGCATCGGTGCGGGTGCCGCCGACCTACGCGCACGCGGTGATGGGGGCGTTGCGGACCGGCCGCATCACCCGAACCAGGGCTGTCGAGCTGATGCACGGCCAGATCACCGAGCCCGACCTGCCGGACGACGACGACCTGGAGATCGAGCCGTGATCCGGCCGCCCCAGACGCCCGTCCTGGTAGTGGACACCATGGTGCTTAGCCACTTCACTCTCGCCGACCGGCTCGACGTCCTGCACGACCTGCTGATCGACGCGGAGTGCTGGACAACGCAGGTGGTGATCGAGGAGCTCCGGATGGGCTCGGCCATGCGGCCCGAGCTGGCGGTGGCGTGTGAGGCGGATTGGCTGGGTGTCGCCCGCCTGGACACGCTCGATGAGATCCGGTGCTTCACGAGATGGACCTCGTTGCTGGGCGCCACGGAGCGGAACCTCGGCGAGGCGTCCGTCTTCGCTGCGGCTGAGCTGCGAGGAGGCATTGCGATAACGGATGATCGGGACGCTACGAGGGTCGCCCGCAAGAACCGGGCACGCGTGCACGGCACCATCTGGCTCCTCGCGGGAGCGTGCCGTGCGGGTAAGCAGACCGAGGCGGCTGCAGGCAGCCTCATCGAGGGGCTGCGAGCGACGGGCGCCCGCCTGCCCTGCTCCGGGTCGGAGTTTCCCGCGTTCGCCCGCCGGCACAACCTGCTGTGACCGACGGGCGGGACGCTCAGGCGGTGGGGGAGTGGGTCATCGCGTCGGCGGCGCGCGGGGTCGGCGGGTTCCAGCCCGGCTCCAGCTCCCGGCGGGCCGCCGCCAGGAACGCCTCGGCGTACGACTCGGCCGGGAAGTCGCCCAGGTAGTGTGCCCGGGTGCCCCAGCGGGCCGCCGCCTTCGGGTCGGTGTCCAGCAGCAGGCCGAGCACCTCGTCGAGGTTGCCCGCGTCGCGCCGCAGCACGTAGCCCGAGCCGGCCAGCGGGAACCGCTCGACGAACCGGTCGCCGTCGCCGGCCATGTCCGTCACCGCGTACGGCTTGCCGGAGTAGAGGTAGTCGGAGATGACCCCGGAGACGTCCGAGACGAGCGCGTCGGAGCGGTTGACGCAGTCGACCAGGGACAGCTCGCGGCTGGCCGCCGCCCCGAAGACGTGCTGCCGCCCGGTGCGGGCCCGGTCCGCCGCCAGCAGCTCCGTGAGCCGGGCGAGCTGCCGCGCCGACGCCGGGTTCTGCCCCGTGTACGGGTGGGCGCGCAGGATCACCGTCGCGCCCCGGGCCAGCAGCCCTCGTACGATCGTCTCGCCCACCGGCAGCGAGCAGTAGTTGGCGTCGGCGTGGTGCCCCGTCCAGGTCGGGGTGTAGAGCACCGTCGGGTTCGCCAGGCCGGTGGCCGGCGCGCGGCGTACCTCGATCGACTCGACCTGCGGGCGGCCGACCACGACGAACTTCTCCGCCGGGATGTCCACCCCGGCGCGGGCGTACCGGTCGATCGCGGCCCGCCCGGCCACGAAGTTGCGGTCGAACAGCGCCGTCACCGGGTTGGCGCTCGGGGCCTTGTCGCTGTCGCCGTGGTGGATCTGCACGTGGGTGAGCTGCGAGAACCGGATGCAGTGGCTGTTCTTCGCCCCGTGGTTGACGTAGAACGCCACCTTCAGGCCCGGCACCAGCGCCTCGTCCATCGCCTTCAGCGTCGGGCAGTAGACCACCGGCGCGGTGGTGGCCGCGGCGATCGGGGCCAGGAACTCCGGCTCGCGCACCATCACGAAGAACGGCCGGCCGATCCGCTCCAGGTACGGCAGCCACATGGTGACCTGGTATTCCGACCCGGGCGGGGCGGAGAAGTGCAGCAGGAACTCCGGCCGGTGCGCGCGCAGCGCCCGGGCCACCGCCGAGCCGCCCGCCCCGGGCCGGAACCGCCGCCTCGCCAGGTCCGCCGCGACCGCCCCGGCCCCCGCGCCGACGGCGAGGGCCGCCAGCAGGGCCACCGCCGCCGGCAGCGCCAGGGCGGCGGCCAGCGCCACCGCGGCGAGCAGCGCCAGCAGGGCGTCGCCCAGCCGGGCCGCGACCAGCGGGGTCCACGACCGCACGGGCAGGTTCGCCGCCCGGATCTCCAGGTCGCCGGCCTGCCGCAGCGGCCCCACCAGCAGCGTCAGCCCCAGCAGCACCAGGGCCGTCGCCGCCAGCGCCGGGTCGAAGCCGGCGTCGAGGCGCCGCGAGTAGCCGACGAGGATGCCGGCGGCGAGCAGCACCGCCTCGGCGGTGCTGTCGGCGGCCGGGCGGACCCGCCGCTCCCAGCCGGCGGCGGCCAGGGCCGCCACCGCGAGCGCCAGCCCCCAACCCGTCGCCCCGGTCAGGGCGAGGGTGAGGAACGCCAGCACCGCCAGGCCGGTGGCCGCCACCCGGGCGGCCAGCTTCCTGACCAGGTCACCACGCATGTCGCTTCGCTTCCTTCGCCCGTCGCGGTGGCCGTCGACGCCTCAGCCGGCCGTGGCCGGGGCGGACGCCGGGCTGGGCTGGGTGGGCACGCTCGCGGCGGGCAGCTCGCCCGGTGCCCGGCGTACGTCGATGACCTGCCCGGTCAGCTCGGAGATCAGCACGTCCAGCGACGACTGGGCGACGGTCTCGGCGGCCAGCAGGGTGTGCTCCGGCTCCTCGCCGAACGCCTTGGTGCGCATCGGCGTGGCGGTGCGCTCCGGGTTGATGCAGTTGACCCGTACGCCGAACTCGGCCCACTCGTCGGACAGCGCCTGCGTGAGGTTGACCAGGGCGGCCTTGGTGGCCGAGTAGAGCGCGTAGCGGGCCCGGCCCCGGGTGTACGAGCTGGAGGTGTAGAGCAGCAGCTGGCCCTTGGTCTGCTGGAGGTACGGCAGCGACTGCCGGGCGATGGTGACCGGGCCGACGAAGTTGACGTGCAGGACCCGGTCCATGGTCTCCTGGTCCATCTCGGCCAGCTCGCCCTTCTCCAGGATGCCGGCGGTGACGACCACGTGGTCGATCCGGCCGGTGGCCTCGAAGGCGGTCTTCAGCGCGGCCTCGACGTCCTCGGCGCGCTCCACATGGGTGCGCGTGGTGGAGCGGCTGAACGGGAAGACCTGCGCGCCGTGGCGGCGGGCCAGCTCGGTCAGCTCGTGGCCGATGCCGTAGCTGCCCCCGAACACGACGATCGTGCGGCCGGTCAGCTCCTCCGTGTAGCCCCGGTCGGTGAGCCGGGGGGCCTGCGCGGCGGCGAGCTGGAACAGCTTGTCCGCCAGGTGGACGTCGACCGGGTGGGTGACCTTGATGTTCTCGTCCGAGCCGTCGATCACCTTGATCGGGGTGCCCGGCAGGTAGCGCAGCACGACGCCGCAGTCGTCGGTGGCGGCGAAGTCGGGGTCGTCGGCGGCGATCCGGTACGCCTCGCGGATCGTGCCGGACCGGAACGCCTGCGGGGTCTGGCCCCGGCGCAGCGTGGAGCGCACCGGGATGTCGGTGATGCAGTCGTTGTCGTCGACCTGGATGATCGTGTCGGCCGACGGGATCGCCACGTCGACCGCCGAGTACGTCCAGAGCGCGTTGACGCACTCCCGGACGATCCGGCCGCTGAGCAGCGGGCGCACCGCGTCGTGGAAGAGGATGTTGACGTCGCCCTCGCCGACCGCGTCCAGCGCGATGCGGGTGGTGGCGTTGCGCGTGTCGCCGCCGGCGATGACCTTGCTGACCTTGCGGAAGCCGGCCTTGTCGACGATCTGCTGGGCGTCGGGGACGTGCCCGTCGGCCATCAGCACGATGATCTCGTCGATCTCGGGGGCCGCCTCGAAGACCGCCAGGGTGTGCTCGATGATCGGCTTGCCGGCGATCTTCAGCAGCTGCTTGGGGATGCCGAGGCCGAGCCGGGTCCCGGTGCCGCCCGCCAGCACCACCGCCACCGTCCGCGAGGGCCGCCACGGCGCCGGGGTCTCCGGTGTGGCGTCCGGGCCAGTGGTGTGGTCCTGCGTCATTGCCGATCCTCACTCTCACGGTTTGCGAACAGGGGGTGACGGCCGCACGGCGGCCGGGTGAACCTTAACGCAACCACCGCGCCGCCCCCCAGGGACGACGCGGTGGGGAAGACACCCGCACGACACCGTACGGATGCCGCAACCTTACTTCTTGTTGTTGGAGAAGTCCTCGTACGCGCGCAGCACCTCGTCGGTCGGGCCGTCCATCCGCAGCACGCCCGATTCCAGCCAGATCGTCCGTTCGCAGGTGTCCCGCACCGAGGAGAGCTGGTGGCTGACCAGGAACACCGTGCCCGCGCCCTCCCGCAGCTCCCGCACCCGCTGCTCGCTGCGCTTGCGGAAGCCCTTGTCGCCGGTGGCCAGGGCCTCGTCGATCAGCAGGACGTCGTGCTTCTTCGCCGCCGCGATGGAGAAGCGCAGCCGGGCGGCCATGCCGGAGGAGTACGTCCGCATCGGCAGCGAGGCGAAGTCGCCGCGCTCGTTGATCCCGGAGAACTCGATGATCTCCGGGGCGAGCCGCGCCACGTCGGCCGGCTGCATGCCCATGGCGAGGCAGCCCAGGGTGACGTTGCGCTCGCCCGGCAGGTCGTTGAGCAGGGCGGCGTTGACGCCGAGCAGCGACGGCTGCCCCTGGGTGTAGACCGCGCCCCGGTTGACCGGCAGCAGGCCGGCGATGGCCCGCAGCAGGGTGGACTTGCCGGAGCCGTTGCTGCCGATCAGCCCGATCGCCTCGCCCCGGTACGCGGTGAAGCTGACGCCCCTGACCGCGTGCACCTCCCGGATGTTCGGCGCGGACGTGCGGGACACGATCCGCTTCAGGGCGGCCACCGGGCTGGTGCCGGCCGACGCGCCCTTGTGCACCCGGTAGATCACGTGCGCGTCGTCGACCACCACGGTCGGGATGCGCTCGACGATCCTGGGCAGCGTCACGGTGACGTCGTTGGACGCCTCGATGTGCTCAGCCACGGCCGTACTCCTGTTCGCCCCGCCAGAAGTAGATGAAACCACCCACGCCCATCACGACCGCCCAGCCGACCGCGTACGACCACGCCTGGAGCATGGAGGAGTTGAGCAGCGGCGCCCCCTCCAGCAGCGCGTGCCGGGCCAGCTCGATGTAGACCAGCATCGGGTTCGCCTCGACGATCCGGGTCGCCCAGCCCGGCAGGTTCTCCTCGAACAGCGCGACGCTGTAGAGCACGCCGGAGCCGTACATCCAGGTGCGCAGCAGGAACGGCATGACCTGCTTGAGGTCGGCGACCTTCGAGCCCATCCGGGCCACCGCCATGGTGAGCCCGGCGTTGAACAGCGCCTGGAGCAGCACGATCGGCACGAGCAGCAGCCACTCGACGGTGAGCGGCTCGCCGGTGACCAGCACGATGCCCACCAGCACCACCAGCGAGGCCATGAGCTGCTGGAACTGGGTGAGCATGGCGGCCAGCGGCAGGCAGGCCCGGGGGAAGTGCAGCGCCCGGATCAGCCCCAGGTTGCCGGTGATCGCCTGGGTGCCCTGCTGCGCGGCGGTCTGGGTGAAGTTGAAGATGAACAGCCCGGTGGTGAGGTACGCGATGAAGTTCGGGATGCTCTTCTGCTCCAGCACCAGGCCGAAGATCAGGTAGTAGACCGCCGCGTTCGTCAGCGGGGTGAGCACCTGCCAGAGCTGCCCGAGCCGGGCGTTGCTGAACGAGGCGACCAGCTTGGCGTTCGAGTACGCGGCGATGAAGTGCCGGTACGCCCACAGGCGGCGGGTGTACTCCGCCAGGGACGGCCGCTCGCCGGCGACCCGTAGCCCGTACCGGGCGGCCAGTTGCGCCTGGGTCAGGCCGGCGTCGGGGTCGGCCAGCGCGGTGTTGGCCATGGGATGGGCGCTCCGATCTTGTCGTGCCAGCGGGGTGCGTCTGTTGTTCCAACGGGATGGGCGCGACGACGGGTTCGCCGGCGGCCGGTGCGTGGAGCGCCGCCTCGTCGCTGCGTGGAAGGTAGTCCATAACTACGTCGGGACGCAACCGTACCGTCGTTGCGGTACATTGTCCCACGTGACAGCCGAGGAGGGTCTGCCGTGACGCCCGAGAAGAGTCTGCCGTGACCACCGAGAAGAGGCGCGCGCCGGCCGGCGCGGCGGTGCTGCGGGGCGAGATCACCACGGCCATCCGGCGCGCGCTGATGCAGGAGCTGGCCGCCGTCGGCTACGGCCGGCTCTCCATCGAGGCCGTCGCCCGCCGGGCCGGGGTCAGCAAGACCGCGATCTACCGGCGGTGGAGCTCCAAGCTGGAACTGGTCGTCGAGGTCGTCGGCACCGCCGCCGGCAGCAAGCTTCCGGCGCTGGACACCGGCAGCCTGCGCGGCGACCTCGGCCTGCTGCTGCGGGTGCTCGCACACGCCCTGAGCCACCCCCTGGCCGCGCAGATCGTGCCCGACCTGCTGGCCGAGGCCGCCCGCAACCCCGAGATCGACGAGACCCTACAGGCGGCGCTGCGGGCCAAGCAGCAGGAGGTCGGCGGGGCGCTCGTCGCCCGCGCCGTCGCCCGCGGCGAGCTGCCCGTCGACACCGAGCCCGGCGCCGCCGTGGACCTGATCGTCGGGCCGCTGTACTGGCGGCTGGCGATCACCCGCACCATGCCGACCGAGGCGTACCTCGACGCGCTGGTGGAGGCCGTCGCCACCGGCCTCGGCGCGGCCGGGGCCGTGCCGAGGCAGCGCGACGCCGCCCCCGCCTGAGCCGCCCGCCGGTCGTCCCGCCCGCCTGACGCCTGCCCGCCCGCCCGGGCCCGCCGCGCCCGCGCGACTGGTCGCCTCAGCGAGCGGTGTCCACCGGCAGCCGGGACACGATGTGCCGGGCGATCTCCAGCGAGCTGGTCGCGGCGGGGGAGGGTGCGTTGAGCACGTGCACCTGCCGGTCCGCCTCCACGATCAGGAAGTCGTCGACCAGGCCCCCGTCGGGCAGGATCGCCTGCGCCCGCACCCCCGCGCCGGCCCGGACGATGTCGGCCGGCGTCAGCTCCGGCACCAGCCGCGCCAGGCTCGCCGCGAACCTCGCCTTCGACAGCGACCGGGCCACCTCGGTCAGCCCGTACCGGAAGTGCCGCCGGCCCAGCGCCCACAGCCCCCGGTACGTCAGCTCGTCCCAGACGTCGCGCGGGCTGAACCGCCCCCACGAGTAGCCCTCCCGCGCGGTGGCCAGCACCGCGTTCGGGCCGGCGTGCACGCTGCCGTCGATCATCTTCGTCAGGTGCACCCCGAGGAATGGGAACTGCGGGTCCGGCACCGGATAGACCAGCCCCCGCACCAGGCCGCGCCGCTGCGGGGTCAGTTCGTAGTACTCGCCCCGGAACGGCACGATCCGCACCGGCGTCGGCACCCCGGCCAGCCGGGCGATCCGGTCGGCGTGCAGGCCAGCGCAGTTGATCAGCACGTCCGCGACCACCTCGCCGGCCGTGGTGGTCACCACCACGCCCTCCGGCCGGTCGGCCACCCCCGTCACCTCGGCGCGGGTGCGCAGGTCCGCCCCGGCGGCGGCGAGCAGCTCCGCCAGCTTCCGGCAGACCGCGCCGTAGTCGACGATGCCCGTCGAGGCCACGTGCAGGGCGGCGACCGCCGCCACATGCGGCTCGTGCTCGGCGGCCTCGGCCGCATCGACCAGCCGCACCGGCAGGCCGTTGGCGACGGCCCGCTCGTGCAGCGCGTGCAGGCGGGGCAGCTCCGCGGCGTCGGTGGCGACGATCAGCTTGCCGCAGACCTCGTACGGCAGCCCGTGCGCCGCGCAGAACTCGACCATCGACGCGCTGCCGGCCTTGCACAGGGTGGCCTTGAGGCTGCCCGGCCGGTAGTAGACCCCGGCGTGGATCACGCCGGAGTTGTGGCCGGTCTGGTGCGCCGCCCAGCCGGCCTCCTTCTCCAGCACCGTGACGGAGTCGCCCGGGCGGTCGGTCACCAGCCGGTGGGCGACCGCCAGGCCGACGATGCCGCCGCCGACGACCACGAACCTCGTCATCTCGCTCTCCCCTGCCCGGTGGCCGCCTCCGCCAGGCGACCACCGATGGTAACCAGCGCCCGGCGTGCCCGATTCGTGGCCGCCCGCCGGGGGTGCCTACACTCACCGGGTCCGTCTTCTAGGGAGCCTCATGTCAGACGACGTCATCGCGCTCGGCCAACCCACCGTCGGTGAAGCGGAGCTCGCGGCGATCGCCGAGGTCTTCGCCTCCGGCTGGCTGGCCGGCGCCGGGCCCACCTGCCGCCGCTTCGAGGAGCGCTTCGCCGCCGCCACCGGCACCGCCCACGCGCTCGCCACGAACAACTGCGGCTCTGCCCTGCACCTGGCCCTGCTCACCCTGGGTGCCGGCCGCGGCGACGAGGTCGTCGTCGCCGACTACACCTTCCCGGCCACCGGGCACGCCGTGATGTGGGCGGGTGCTAAGCCCGTCTTCGCCGACGTGCGCCCCGACATCTGGACCGTGGACCCGGCCGCCGTCGAGGCCGCGATCACCCCCCGCACCGCCGGGATCGTCGCCGTCGACGTCGCCGGCCAGCCCGCCGACTACGACGAGCTGCGGGCCATCGCCGACCGGCACGGGCTGTTCCTGGTCGAGGACGCCGCGTGCGCAGCCGGCGCCACCTACAAGGGCCGGCCCGCCGGCAGCCTCGCCGACGTGGCCGCGTTCAGCTTCCACGGCCGCAAGGGCATCACCGCCGGCGAGGGCGGCGCGCTCACCTCCGACCGGGCGGACCTGGTCGCCCACGCCCGCAAGCTGCACACGTACGGCATCGAGGGCGCGCTCACCCGGGCCGCCTCCACCGACCTGCCCGTGCCCACCTTCGACGAGCTGGGCTACAACTACCGGCTCTCCGACGTCGCCGCCGCGATCATGCTCGCCCAGCTCGACCGGCTGCCCGACCTGATCGCCACCAAGCGGCGCATCGCCGCCCGCTACGGCGAGCTGCTCAAGGACGTCGACCTGGTCACCGTGCCGGCCGAGCTGCCGGACCGGGAGCACCCCTGGCAGGCGTACATCCTCACCCTCGACCCCTCGGTGGACCGGGGCGCGGTGGCCGCCCGGCTGCGCCAGCGCGGCGTGCAGTGCAACTTCGGCACGTACGCCTCCCACGCGCAGCCGCTGTACGGCGAGCCGGCGCACCCCTGCCCGGTGTCGGCCGACGTCTTCGCCCGGCACCTGGCGATCCCGATGCACGCCAACCTGACCGACGAGCAGGTCGACCGGGTCGCCGCGACCGTGCGCGAGGTCGTCACCGCGGTCGCCGCCGGTCGCTGACCCGCCTGAGAAGGGAACTGATCCGCAATGACCAAGAAGGTCCTCATCACCGGCGGCGCGGGCTTCATCGGCCTGCACGTCATCCCGCTGCTGCTCGACAAGGGCTACGAGGTCCGCATCCTCGACAACATGGCGCGGGGCGACCGGGCCCGCGTCGACGAGCTGGTCAGGACCGGCAGGGTGGAGCTGGTCGAGCAGGACGTGCGCTACGGCGGCGCGGTGCACAACGCGATGAAGGGGTGCACCCACGTCATCCACTTCGCCACCGTGTCGATCAACAAGAGCCAGGCCGACCCGTACGAGTCGATCGACATCAACATGGTCGGCAACAACAACGTCTTCGCCGCCGCCGCCGACCACGGCGTGCAGCGGCTCGTCTTCGCCTCCTCCGCGTCGGTCTACGGCGACCCGAAGAAGCTGCCGATGCACGAGGACGACCCGCTGGACCCGCTCACCCCGTACTGCATCTCCAAGCGCGCGGGCGAGGACCTGCTCGGCTTCTACCAGCGCAGCAAGGGGCTGTCCTGGGTGGCGCTGCGCTTCTTCAACGTGTACGGCCCCGGCCAGAAGATCGAGGCGTACTACACCAGCGTCATCAACACCTTCATCCAGCGGCTGCGCGCCGGCCAGGCCCCGATCATCGACGGCAAGGGCGAGCAGTCGATGGACTTCATCCACGTCACCGACCTGGCCCGGGGCGTCGTCGCCGCCCTGGAGTCGGAGCGGGACAACCTGCCGGTCAACATCGGCACCGGCGTGGACACCTCTATCGCCCAGCTCACCAAGATCCTGATCCAGGCGGTGGGCGCGGACGTCGAGCCCATCTTCAACCCGCGCGACGTGCTGGTCAGCCGACGGGCGGCCGACATCACCCGGGCCCGCGAGGTGCTCGGCTGGGAGCCGCGGATCACCGTCGAGGAGGGCATGCACGAGCTGGTCCGCAACTCGACGCCGACCGCCTGAGCGATCCCGCGTGACGCCCGGGGGCGGGTGCCGGCTCCGGCCCGGCGTCCGCCCCCGCGATGCGCGTCAGCCGTCGACGCCCCGCAGCATGTCGAGGGCGACCTCGAAGCTGCTCATGCCGATGACGGTCCCGCAGCGAGCCGTCACCCCTTCTCCAGGGCGATGCTCTTGCTCCACGCGGCCAGCTCGGCGGCCACCTCGTCCGGCAGGCCCGTCGGCAACTCGGCGCGGCCCTTGAGGTACAACTCGAAGGCGTCGACCACGTCCTCCGCGCAGCCCCGCCGCGACAGGCCGACCCGGTTCGCCCCCGTGGCCCGCGCCGGGTTGCCGACGGTGATGGTGAACGGCTCGACCGTGCGGCGCACCGCCGAGCCCATGCCGACCATCGCGCCCGGGCCGATGTGCCCACGCTGGTGGACCACCGTCCCGAGGCCGAGATTGGCCCAGGACCAGACCTGGGTGTGCCCACCGAGCTGCACGGCGGCGGCCAGGGTCACCCCGTCGCGTAGCACGCAGTCGTGCCCGACCTGGCTGCGGGACAGCAGGTAACAGTCGTCGCCCAGCTCGGTGGTCTCCTGGACGCCCTGGTGCACCGTCGAGAACTCGCGGATGGTGTTGTTGTCGCCGATCACCACGCCGGCACCCGCGCGAGCACCGTCGGAGTCCCACGCCCGCGGATGGGGGCCACCGCGGTACTCGGCCGGCGTGCCGATGACCACGTGCGGGCCGATCCAGTTGCCGTTGCCGATCCGCGCCGGTCCCACGATCACGCTGTACGGCCCGACGACGTTGTCGTCGCCGAACTCCACCTCGGCCCCGACGACGGCGGTCGGGTGGATGCTGTTCGCCATGCTTGTCCGCTCCGCAGGAGATGTCGGCCGAGGGCTGCCGGCGGTCCCCGGGCCGGTGCCGGTCGGAGAGCCTACCGGATGCCGGGCCACCGGCCCGCGGTCCGGCCGACGGTCGGCGGTGACTCCCGGTGTTCGCCTCGTCGCGGTGCGGCGTGGTGGCGTGGGGCGTCGTTACTGCGGCGCGGGGCGCTGCGGTAGCGTAGGCCGGCGTCGCCTCCCGGCGGATCCCCCGGCGTGCCCGTACGATCCCACCGGTGGGCCGGACCACCCCCGCCCCCACCCGACGCCGACATGGAGTTGCCACTGTGCGGATCGCGGTCGTCAACAACTTCTTCCCGCCCCGTCCCGGCGGAAGCTCCCACCTCTCCGCGGCGCTGGCGGAACGCTACGCCGCCGCCGGCCACGAGGTGCTGGTGTTGACGGCCGCCTACCGGGGCACGCCGGCCGAGGAGGAGCGGGACGGTTACCGGGTGGTCCGGCTGCCCGCGATGCCGATGCCGAAGCTCGGCCTCTCCATCGACTTCGACATGGCCTTCGCCCTGGCCCGGCCCGGCAACCTGCGGCGGATGTCCCGGCTGCTGACCGAGTTCGCCCCCGACGTGATCCACCAGCACGGGCAGTTCTTCGACCTGAGCTGGATCTCCGGTCAGTACGCGCGCCGCCACCGGACCCCGGTGCTGCTGTCCATCCACACCCGCCTGGAGAGCCCGGATCCGAAGTACGCGGCCCTGTTCCGGCTGCTGGACCGGTTCCTCGTCAGGCCGCTCATCCGGCGGTTCCACCCCCGCTACGTCATCATGGACGAGCTGGCCGCCCGCTACTGCGCGCAGCGTTACGGCGCGACCACGGCCGACTTCGAGTACATCCCGGTGGCGGTCGAGCCGAGCCGCTTCGACGGCACGCCGGAGCTGGACGTGCGCGCTCGGCACGGCATCGGTGACGCGCCGCTGATCGTCTCGCTCGGGCACGTCATCCCGCTGCGCGACCGGCTCGCCCTGGTCGAGGCGCTGCCGACCATCCTGGCCAAGCACCCCGACACGCGGGTGCTGGTCATCGGCCGGGTCTACTACGACGCGTACGCCAAGCGGGCCGCGGAGCTCGGCGTCGCCGACGCCGTCATCAGCACCGGGGTCGTCTCGTCGGCCGAGGTGCCGGCCTACTTGGCCGCCGCCGACGTGGTGGCCCACGACCTGCAGGGCGGCGGGTTCGGCACCGCCAGCCTCGAGGCGATGGCCGCCGGCCGGGCGACGATCGGCACGGTGACCGAGACCAACTTCCCGGCCGTGCACCTGCGTAACTGGGAGAACTTCGTGCTGGTCCGGCCGGACGACCCGGCCGACCTCGCGGACGCCGTGATCCGGCTGTTCGACGACCCGGAGGAGCGGGAGTGGATCGCCAAGCGCCAGCGCGACCTGGTCTACTCGCACTTCACGCTGGACGTGGTCACCCGCCAGCACCTGGCGGCGTTCGACCGGATGGTGAAGGAACGGGCATGAGCGTGTTCTCCGACGACGAGCGCAGCAACCGGCTGCGCACCGGCATCCTCGACGGCTTCGTCGGCGGGCTGCTCAACGACGTCGAGCGGGCCCGGTACCTCGGCCTGCCCGAGACCACCCGGATCCGGGAGCGGACGAAGATCGTCAGCCCGGAGAACCTGGTCATGGGCGAGCACTGCTGGATCGGGGAGAACACCGTCCTGGACGCCAGCGGCGGCCTGGAGATCGGCGACCACACCAGCATCGGGCTCAACTGCCTGGTGTTCACCCACTCCAGCTGGCTGGCGAACATGATGCTGGAGAACCACTCCGGCAGCGACCTGATCGAGCGCAAGCCCGTGAAGATCGGCAAGGGCTGCTTCATCGGCGGCAACAGCGTGATCATGATGGGCGTCACCATCGGCGATTGTGCCACCGTTAACCCGCTGTCTGTCGTGACGAAAGACGTCCCGGCCTACAGTCTGGTGTCGGGCAACCCCGCGCGGGTCTTCCAGCGCTACGACGAGGACTACCTCAGGGCCGAGGCCGAGCGGGTCCGCGCCGAGAACGCCGCCCTGCGTGCCGAGGCACAGGCGCGTGGGGAGGCCCCCGGCTGGGGCTCGCCCGCCCGGCGCCGCACTGGGCAGTGACCAACCCCTCAACAAGCTACGGAGAATGCACGATCATGAGCCTCACCGACCGTCTGCGCGGTGTCTTCGTCGACGCCCTGGAACTGCCCGAGGGCACCGACGTGGAGAACCTGACCTACCGGGGCGTCGAGCAGTGGGACTCCCTCGGCCACATGACGCTCGTCGCCGCCGTCGAGGACGAGTTCGACGTCCAACTCGACACCGAGCAGGTCATCGACATGAGCAGCTTCAAGGTCGCCCTCGACATGCTGCGGGGCCTCGGCGTCGATGAGTGAGCTGACCGCCCGGGTGGCCCTGGTCACCGGCGGCACCCGCGGCATCGGCCTCGCCACCGCCCGCGCCCTCGCCGAGGCGGGGGCCACGGTCGTCGTCACCGGCCGCGACGCCGACCGGGCCGAGGCGGTGGCCAAGGAGTTCGGCGGGCACGGGCTGGGGCTCGACGTCGCCGACTTCGACGCCGTCGGCGCCACCGTCAAACAGGTCGTCGCGGCGCACGGCGGGCTGGACGTGCTGGTCGCCAACGCCGGGATCATGGAGAGCGGCCTGTTGGGCATGCTGCGCGCCGACGACGTCCGCCGCACGCTGGACGTCAACGTCGCCGGGGCGGTCGCGGCGGTGCAGGCCGCCGGTCGGGCGATGGCCCGCAAGCGCCGTGGCGCCGACGGCACCGAGCGCCGGGGCGGCTCCATCGTGCTGCTCGCCTCGGTCGTCGGCACGTACGGCGCGGCGGGCCAGTCCGTGTACGCGGCGTCGAAGGCCGCCGTGGCCGCGCTGGCCCGCTCCGCCGCGCGGGAGCTGGGCGGCCGAGGCATCCGGGTCAACGCCGTCGCGCCCGGGGTCATCCGCACCGACCTCACCGCGTCGCTGCCCGCCGAGGTGCTGGACCGGCAGGCGGCAGCCGCCGCGCTCGGCCGGCTCGGCGACCCCGACGAGGTGGCCGACGTGATCCGGTTCCTGGCCGGCGACGCGGCCCGCTACGTGACGGGTCAGGTGCTCGGCGTCGACGGAGGGCTCGTCCCGTGAACTTGGTCGCCCCGAACGCCCGGCTGATCGACGCCGCCACGGGCGTCGTCCTCGGCGGCGTGGACCTCGCCGCCGAGGTGGGCCGGCACGCCGCCGCGTACGCCGGGTTCCCGCCCGGGGTGGTCTTCGCCCGCAGCGGCACGTCGGTGCCGGCGGTGCTGCGCTACGCGGGCGCGCTGCGCGCGCAGCGACCGGTGGCGCTGCTCGACCCGGGGTTGGACCCGGCGGTGCTGGCCGACTTCGTGCGGCGCTTCGAGCCCGCCGTGGTGGTGGGCCTCGCCGAGGGCGGCGCGGGCGCGGACCCCGGCGAGCGGCCCAAGGGCTACCGCGCGGTCGACGACGAGATCCTAGGCCCGGTGTGGGTCCGCGAGCTGGCCTGCGCCGACCAGGCGCACCCGGATCTCGCGGTGCTGCTGGCCACGTCCGGCTCGACGGGGGACCCGAAGTTCGTCCGGCTCTCCCGGGCCGCCGTGGAGTCCAACGCGGCGGCCATCGCGCGGGTGCTGGCCATCGGCCCGGACGAGGTCGCCCCGACCAGCCTGCCGCTCTACTACAGCTTCGGCATGTCGGTGCTCAACAGCCACCTCGCCGCCGGGGCGACCGTCCTCGTGGTCGACGGCGGCGTGCTGGCCCGCGAGTTCTGGCAGGCCGTGTCGACCTACGGCGCGACGTCGCTGGCCGGGGTGCCGCACAACTACGAGATGCTGCACAAGATCCGGTGGAGCCCCGCGAAGTACCCGACGCTGCGCACCCTCACCCAGGCCGGCGGCAGGCTGCGCGACGAGACGATCCTCGCCTTCCACTCCAAGATCGCCGCCGTGGGCGGCCGGTTCCACGTCATGTGGGGCTGCACCGAGGCGGCTCCCCGGATGAGCACCCTGCCGGCCGGCGCGCTGCCCGACCGGGTGGGCTCGGTCGGCCCGGCCCTGCCCGGCGGCTCGTTCACGGTGCTCGGCCCCGACGGCGCGGAGACCGACCGTCCCGGCGTGGTCGGCGAGCTGGTCTACCGCGGCCCCAACGTCATGATGGGGTACGCGGAGAGCGCCGCCGACCTGTCCCGCGGCGACGAGCAGGGCGGGGTGCTGCGCACCGGTGACCTGGGCCACCTCGACGCCGACGGGTTCGTGTGGCTGCGCGGCCGGCTCAAGCGGTTCGGCAAGGTCTTCGGCATCCGGGTCAACCTGCACGACATCGAGGAACTGGCCCGTGACCAGGGGCCCGTCGTCGCCGTGTCCGGCCCGGACCGGGTCGTCGTCTTCGTCGAGGGCGGCACCGACGACGGCGCGCGGGCCCTCGCGGGGCGGCTGGCGGAGCGGCTGCGGCTGCACCGGTCCGGCTTCGACGTGCGTACCGTCGAGCGGTTGCCGCAGCTGCCCAACGGCAAGATCGATTACCGCTCCCTGGAGGCGCTGGTATGACCCTGTTCGCCCTCGACCAGGCGGCCCGCGAGGCCCGGCTCCTGCCGGAGCTGGTCGAGTTGACCGAGCACCACCGGGCCCGCAGCCCCGAGTACGCCCGCCTGCTCGCCTCCCTCGGCCACCTGCCCGGCCGCCGCTACGACCGCGTCGCCGACCTGCCCTGGCTGCCGGTGCGGCTGTTCAAGCACCACGTCCTCAAGAGCATCGGCGACGACGAGGTCTTCAAGGTCCTCACCTCCTCGGGCACCACGGGCGACGTCAGCCGCATCTACCTGGACCGGGAGGCGGCGGGTGTGCAGCAGAAGATGCTGTCGGCCACGCTGAGCGCGGTGATCGGCACCAAGCGGCTGCCGATGCTGCTGGTCGACACGAAGGCCCTGTTCAAGAACCGGACGTCGTTCTCCGCCCGGGGCGCCGGGGTGCTCGGCCTGATGAACTTCGGCCGCGACCACACCTTCGTCCTCGACGAGCAGGAGCGGCCCGACCCCGACGCGGTGCGTGCCTTCCTGGAGCGCCACGGCGGCCAGCCGTTCCTCATCTTCGGCTTCACGTTCATGACCTGGCTCTACCTCTACGAGCTGGCCCGTGAGCACCGGTTCGACCTGAGCAACGGCATCCTGATCCACAGCGGCGGCTGGAAGAAGCTGGTCGACCGCGCCGTCGACAACGCGGAGTTCCGCCGCCGCTTCACCGCCGACACGGGCCTGACGCGCATCCACAACTTCTACGGGATGGTCGAGCAGATCGGCACGACGTTCCTGGAGGGGCCGGACGGCGGCGGGCTCTACTGCCCCGAGTTCGCCGACGTCATCGTCCGCGACCCGCACACCTGGGCGGAGGTGCCTGTGGGCACCCCCGGGGTGGTGCAGGTGGTCAGCACGATGCCCCGCTCGTACCCGGGGCACCTGCTGCTCACCGAGGACCGGGGCGTCGTGCACGGCGTCGACGACGGGGCCTGGCCGGGCAAGCGGTTCTCCATCCTGGGCCGGCTGCCCCGCGCCGAGGCGCGTGGGTGCAGCGACACGTTCGCGGAGGCGGCGGCATGAGCGGGTGCGGGGGCATGAGTCGGCGCGGAGGCGGCGGCATGAGCGGGCGCGGCGAGGGGCGGGCATGAGCGGCAAGGTTGTCGAGCGGTTCCCGGCCGGCGGCGCGACCGCCGTCGACGACCTGGTCGCCGGGCTGCGCGCGGCCCCGGCCGGCGGCCCGCTGACCGTCGGCGACGACCGGATCGTCGAGTTCCTGGTGGCGTTCGCCCGGCGGCTGCTGCGCCCGGCGGTGGCCCGCCGGCACCCGGAGCTGGCCTCCCTCGGCTTCTTCCTGCGCCGGGGCGAGATCGCCAAGGCCCTGACCCGGGTCGCGGACGAGCCCGGCCAGCTCCGCTTCCCCCGAGGGCTGGTCTTCCACGTGCCGCCGGCCAACGTCGACACCATCTTCGTCTACTCGTGGGCGCTGTCCGCGCTCGCCGGCAACGCCAACGTGGTACGGATCTCGTCCCGGTCGGCGGGTGCCGCCGACGCGGTGCTCGACGCGCTCGACGACACCCTCGCCGACGCCGACGAGGTGGTCCGGCAGACCCAGCGGATGGTCACGTACGGGCGCGACGACGCGGTGACCGCCGCGCTGTCGGCCGCCGCGGACCTGCGGGTGATCTGGGGCGGCGACCGGTCCGTCGGCGAGATCCGCCGGCACCCGCTCGCCCCGCACGCCCGGGACCTGACCTTCCCGGACCGGTCGTCGTTCACGGTGATCGGGGCGGCCGGCTGGCTCGCCGCCGGCGAGGCCGACCGCGACGCCGCCGCCCTCGGCCTCTACAACGACTCGTACTGGTTCGACCAGGCGGCCTGCGCCTCGCCGCGCGCCGTCTACTGGGTCGGCGACCCGGCCACCACCGAGGCCGCCCGCGCGGACCTGCTGGCCCGGCTGCGTGCGGTGCTCGACGGCAAACGGCCCGAGGTGGACGCCGCGATGGCGGTGGAGAAGCGGGTCGCCACCTACGGCCTGGCCGTCGAGGGGGCGGCCACGGCCATCCGCTTCGACGGCAATGACCTGGCGACGGTGGAGCTGGCCGGGCCGGGCGACATCCCGCGCCGCTGGCTCGGCGTCGGCACGTTCCCGCAGGCCCGCGTCGACAGCCTCGCCGACCTCGCGCCGGTGGTGGTGCGCCGCGACCAGACCGTCACCCACTTCGGCTTCGCCGCCGACGAGCTGGTCGCCTTCGCCCGCGGGCTGGCCGGGCGGGGGGTGGATCGGATCGTGCCGGTCGGCGACGCGCTGAGCTTCGCCGCCACCTGGGACGGCTACGACCTGATGCGTGAGTTCACCCGGATCACCAGCGTCGTCACCCGCTGACCTGCCGGCGGGGGCGTCCTACCCGGCGGAGGCGGTGTCGGCATCGGCCGGGGCCTCCCGGCGGAGCTGACGCACCCCGGACAGGGCGGCCAGGCCGGCGGCGAGCACGTCGGCGATGGTGAAGATGAGCCGGGACGCCAGCGCGATGCCCATCGCCGCGCCGACGCCGCCGCTGCCCTCCAGGAACGGGGCCAGCGCGGCCACCAGCACGGCCTCCCGCACGCCCAGCCCGGAGGGGGAGAGGAAGGCGAACATGCCGACGGTCATCGCGATGGCGAACGAGCCGACGCTGCGCAGCAGCCCCTCCACGCCGGGGGTGGCCTGGGCGTTGGCCAGCAGCCACAGGTGCACGCCGAACAGGGCGTAGCCCAGCGCGCTCCAGCCCACCACCCGCGACACGCCGGGCCAGGTGAGGCGGTGCTCCAGCGGCGGGCGGCGCAGCACCCGCAGGGCGAGCTGCACCAGCGCGGTGAGCACCCGCGGCACCGCGCAGACCAGCGCGACCGGGAACAGCGCCGCCACGATCCACAACGCGACCCGCACCGAGTCGGCGTACGTGGAGTCGCCGCCGCCGGCCGCCTCGCGCAGCGCCGGCAGGCTCAGCAGGCCGAGGCCCAGCGCGGCCGTCACGCCGAGGCCCACGGAGACCAGGGTGGCCAGGAAGGCGCGGGCCCGGGGCAGGCCGGCCCGCCGGCTCAGCTCGACCTGGAGCACGTACGCCCACACGCTGCCCGGGATGTACTTGCCGAGCTGGCCCACCAGGCAGATGCGCAGGGCGGCGGGCACGGACACGCGGTGCTCCAGGTCGCGCACGGCGGCCCGCCAGGCCATCGTGTTGGCCACCATCCCGGCGAGCGCCGCGAGGACGGACAGCGTCACCGACTGCCAGGCCAGGCCCAGCCACGTCGAGCGGACCTGCGGCCACTGGTCGACGACGCTCCAGACCATCCCGGCGGCGATGGCGACGACGACGGCGACGCGGACACCCAGCGACAGCCACCGCTTCGGCGGGCCGGCCGGTGCGGCGGCGACGTCGCTCGGCTCCGGGGCACCGGAAGGGAGGGCTTCCTTCCGCGTGACGGTCTGGACCATGCGTTACGTGCCTCCGCGTCGCGTTTCGTCCGTAGCGGAAAGTGAGGACGGACCGAGCAGGGCACTACACTAGCCCAGGCCGCGCGCCCCCACTCGCCCGGCGCGCCCGCGCGGAATTCCTACCGCGACGCCGGCCACCGCCCGTCGTCTCGACGTCCGCCGCTGTTACCGTGCTCGCTGCCACCGACCCCCGAGGAGAATGCTGTGATCCCCATTTCCGTCGTGAAACTCGACGAGAAGGCCGAACAGCTGGCGGTGGAGGTGATCCGCTCCGGCGTGCTGGCGCAGGGTCCGATGGTGGCCCGGCTGGAACGCGAGTTCGCCGACCTGGTCGGGGTGGAACACGCGGTGGCGGTCAACAACGGCACGACGGCGCTGGTCGCCGCCCTGGAGGTGCTCGACCTGCGGCCCGGCGACGAGGTCGTCACGAGCCCGTTCACGTTCGTCGCCACCCTCAACGCGATCCTCGAGGCCGGCGCGACCGCGCGGTTCGCTGACATCCGCGAGGTCGACTTCTGCCTGGACCCGGCGGCCCTCGCCGCCGCGATCGGCCCGCGCACCCGGGTCGTCATGCCGGTGCACCTGTACGGCCAGCCGGCCGACATGGGTGCGATCGTGCCCCTGGTCGAGCGGCACGGCCTGGGCCTGGTCGAGGACGCCGCGCAGTCGCTCGGCGCGACGGTCGACGGGCGGGGAACCGGCAGCTTCGGCCTGGGCGCCTTCTCCCTGTATGCCACGAAGAACCTCACCACCGGTGAGGGCGGCATGATCACCACCGACGACGCCGTCCTCGCCGACCGGCTCCGGGTGCTGCGCAACCAGGGCATGCGCCAGCGCTACCAGTACGAGGTCGCCGGCCACAACTACCGGCTCACCGACCTCCAGGCCGCCCTCGGCATCCCGCAGCTCGCCGGCTACGCCGACACCGTCACGCGGCGCAGGGACAACGCGGCCCGGCTGCACGCCGGCCTGGCGGACGTGCCGGGGCTGCGCCTGCCGGCCGAGCTGCCGGGCCGGACGCACGTCTGGCACCAGTACACCGTGCTGGTCACCGACGCCGCGCCGGCCAGCCGCGACGAGGTGGTCGCCCGGCTGGGCGAGCAGGGGGTGGGTTGCGGCGTCTACTACCCGAAGGCGGTCTACGACTACGACTGCTACCGGGAGCACCCCCGGGTGGTCGCCGACCCCGCCCCGGTCGCCGAACGGGTGGCCCGGCAGTGCCTGTCCCTGCCGGTGCACCACCACCTCGCCGACGGCGACGTCGACCGGGTCGTCGAGGCCGTGCGCAAGGCGGTGGGCGCGTGACCGCCCCGGTGCGCTTCGCGCTCGTCGGCACGGGCGTGATGGGCGCACTGCACGCCCGGGTCATCGCCCAGTCCGACCGGGCCCGGCTGGTCCGGGTCGTCGAGCCCCGCGAGGCCGCCGGCCGGGAGGTGGCCGAGCGGTACGGCGCGCGGTGGACGCCCGACGGGTCGGACCTGTCCGGCGTCGACGCGGTGGTGATCGCCGCACCCACCGAGTTGCACCACGCGCTCGCCGGCGAGGTGCTCGCCGCCGACAGGCCGCTGCTGATCGAGAAGCCGGTCTGCGGCAGCCTCGGCGAGACCGAGGACATCGTGGCCACCGCCGAGAAGCGGGGGGTCCCGCTGCTGTGCGGGCTGCTGGAGCGGTTCAACCCGGCGGTGCTCACCGCGCTCGCCCTGGTCGACAACCCGGTGCACCTCACCGTCACCCGGCACTCACCGTACGCGCCGCGGATCCGCACCGGCGTGGCCTGGGACCTGCTGATCCACGACGTGGACCTGGCCATCCGGGCGTTCGGCGGCCAGGAGCCGACCGACGTACGCGGGGTGCTGGGCCACTTCCACCCGGGCTCCCTGCCCGGCGCGGAGGACGTCGCCGAGGCCCTGCTGACGTTCGGTGACGCGGCGCTGGCCAACGTCTCGGCGAGCCGGATCGGCCAGCGCAAGGTGCGGACGCTGGTCGTCAGCGAGGTGGACCGGCTGATCGAGGCGGACCTGATCCGCCGGGACGTCACCATCTACCGGCACGTGTCGCTGGACGCGGCGACGCCCGACGGGCGGGGCTACCGGCAGCAGAGCATCATGGAGGTGCCGGAGCTGGTCTCCAACCGGGAGCCGCTGGCCGCCCAGCTCGACCACTTCCTGGACATCCTCGCCGGCGACGCCGACGCCGACGCGGAGCGGCGGTCGATCCTCCCGGCGCACCGGGCCGTCGGCCGGCTCTTCGCCGACCACGGCTGACCCGCCTGGCCCGCCTGACCCGCCTGGCCCGAGCCGGCGGCGTCGTGTCGCCGGCCGGGCCGCCGATCACGTTCGGGTAGGCTTGCCCACCGTGCGCCCGGCCGGCCGCCGCCGCCCGCCGAGGGTGAGCCCTGGCAGCCCGCCTTCCCACTCGACAGAGATCAAGGAATCCCCTGTGCCGAACGTCGCAGACGACGCCCTGGCAGTGGAGGACCAGCGCGCGCCGGAGGACCTGCCCCGCGCCCCGGACGACCAGCCCGAGACGCCGCAGGACCCGCCCGGCACGCGCGAGGCCCCGCCGGAAACGCCCGACGACCGGCCCGCGACACCGCAGGACCCACAGGACGAGCCCGGCACACCGCGCGACGAGCCCGGCACACCGCGCGACGAGCCCGCCGAACCGGCCGGGCAGCCGCCCGCGCCGGCAAGCGCCCCCGACGTCACGACCGCCCCCGCGCGGCTTTCCTTCCCGCGGCGGTTCGGTGCCGCCTTCGGCGCCCTCCCGCGCCGGATCACCGACGCCGCCGTGCTGGCGTTCGCGCTGTTCACGGTGATCTACCACGCGGGCTTCCTGGCCGAGCTGCGACCGTCGGTGATGTTCCGCAGCTGGCTCTACTGCTGCGCCGCGCTCGCCGTCCTCGCCGTGGCGCTCGGCGTGGTCCGCGCCGTACGGCGTCGCCGCGCCGCGCCGACGCCGCCGGCCGCACCGGCCGACCCCGCGCCGGCGGGAAGGAGCCGCTGGTGGTGGCTCGCCGTCGGCGTGGCCACCGCCGCGCTCGGCATCGCCGCCGCCGTCACCGCCGGGATGGGCGGGCTCGCGTCGTGGTGGGTGCCCACCGGTCTCGGGCTCGCCGCCTCCGTCGGCGCGGCGCTGCTGGCCCGCCGGGCCTGGCTGGCCCCCACCGGTCCGCCGGAGCCGGCCGCCACGGGCTGGCAGGCCCTCTTCGTGCTGCTCGTCTCGGCCGGGGTCGCGGTCTCCTCGCTCTACATGGCCCGCAACAGCAAGGACGACGTCTTCTACGTCGGCAAGTCGGTGTGGGTGGCCGAGCGGGACATCGTCCCGGTGCGGGACTTCCTGTTCACCGAGCACGTGGCCGCCCCGCTGAGCACCCAGCCGCCGACCGCCTCGATCGAGGTCTTCGCCGGCGCGCTGGCCCGGTTCCTGGGCCTGCACGCCGCCGACGCCACCTGGTTCGTGCTGCTGCCGGCGCTGGCCGTGCTGGCGGTGCTGGCCCTGTGGCGGCTGGTGCACCGCTGGGCGCCCCGCCGCCCGGTGCTGGCGTTCGTCGTGGCCCTCACGTACCTCTACCTGGTGGTCGGCTCGGACGCCGCGCTCGGCACCTTCCACCTGCCCCGGCTCTACGAGGGCAAGGGCATGTTCGTCTCGGCGGCCGTCCCGCTCATGTGGGTGTACCTGACCGACTGGTTCGAGTCCCGGTCGAGGTGGAAGCTGTTCCTGATCGCCGCGCTGTCGGTGGTGGCGACCGGGCTGTCCACGACGTCCGCGATCATCCTGCCGCTGCTGGTCGGCGCGGCCTGCCTGGCGATGCTCCTGGTCGGCCGCTGGGGGGCCGCGCTGGCCGCGGGCGTCGCCGCGCTGGCCTACCCGGTCGGCGGGGTGCTGGTGTCCCGGCTGGTGCTCGGGCCCGTGGCGACCGCCGGGGGCGAGACCCAGTTCTTCGACGCCGAGGGCACCTACCGCCGGACCCTCCTGGTCGGCGTGCTCGGCGTCATCGGCGGACTCGCCCTGTGGCTGGCGCCCCTGCTCGTGCGGGGGCGCGCGCCCCGGCTGCTCGCCGCCGGCGCCGCCCTGACCATGAGCGTGCTGTTCGTGCCGGGCGTGCTGGAGGCGCTCGGCGAGGCCACCGGCGTGTCGGCGGTGCTGTGGCGGGTGCCCTGGATCCTCGCCCTGCCCGGCCTGATCGGGATCCTGTGCACCGTCAGGCTGCCCCGGCTGCCGTGGGTGTCCCGGCTGGTCGGCTTCGTCGTCGCCAGCTCGCTGATCTTCTGCTTCGCCACGTTCGGCGTGCCGATGTGGAGCCGGGACAGCTTCACCGAGGTGGCGCCGCGCCCGCTGTGGAAGCTGCCGCAGCAGCGCCTGGAGATCGTCCAGTGGATCGAGGGGCTGCCCCGCGAGCCGGGCCTGCTGCTCGCCCCGTCGACGCTGATGCGGGTCGCGCCCGTCGTGAGCAGCCACCTGCGGGTCGTCATGCCGCGCGACGGCTACCTCGTCGAGTACGACCAGAGCTCCGACTTCGTCCGCGACCGGCAGCGGTTGGCCGCGTTCGCCGACGGCACGGCGATCGCCCCCGACGCGGAGGTGAAAGCGTCGATCGAGCGGCTCAACGTGACTACCATCTGCGTCTACTGGGTCAACCTTGAGGCCAAGGCCGCCCTCAAGCGGCTCGGCTACGAGATGTACGCCCGGCGGTTCGCCCCCGGCGCCGTCCGCTGCTTCCGCCAGCCCTGAACGGCCGGTCCCCGACCCGCCCGACGGCGCGGTCGGGGGCCGATCGGGTAGCAACGGGACGAAGCCCGTAATACCCGAATATGGCTCGCCGTTCGTCTCGCGTTAAGGTCTGGGGGCGAGTGGGACCAGGACGACGCACGGGGGTCCCCGCCGCTAGCCGCACTGAACCAGGAGGCCGGTCCCGCACAGGGCCCGGCCCCGTCGCCGATCTCGTTGGGGGAGAGTAACCGTTGTTCGGCAAGTTGATGGGACCGGCGGGCGTGGCCGCTCGCGGAGCCGTGCTGCTGCTCTTCTACCTGATCGCGCTCGCCGCGGGAGCCCTCGGCGCGGTCTGGGTGTTCGCGGTGAGCGGGATCGCCGCGATCGCCGGTGAGTTCGCCCTCGCCCGGTGGTCGACGCCCACCATGACGTTGCTGGAGAAGGTCGGCCTCGGCCGCGGCTACCGGCAGCTCACCCGCGACCTCTCGGCCGTGCTGCTCGTGGTCGCGGCGATCCGGCCCAGCTCGGTCGAGCTGACCGCGATCCTGCTGCTGCCGGCCGTGACCTGGGTGATCGCGGTCTTCGCCGGGGCGCTGAACCGGATGATCGACCGGCGCAACCCGGTCTCCGCGCTGGTGCGCAACATCGATCTCGGCCCGATGCGCTCCGCGCCGCGCCCGCCCGAGTGGGCGGCCGGGGTCGCCGGTGAGCGGCTCGCCATGGTCAACATGCTGCTGGTCCCGGCGGCCGTGCTCTCGGCCGTGTGGGACGACGCCGCGCCGGTGCTGGCCGGCGGCGCCGCCGCCGTGCTCGCCGCCGCCGTGACCGGCGGCATCGTCGCGCTGACCTGGCTGCGGGGCCGGGGCACCGGCAAGAGCACCGTGCTGCCGGCGGTGCAGAAGTGGCTGGACTCCTACCGGCCCGAGGTCGCCCTCTACTTCGCCGGGCCGGCGAAGGACGTCTACCAGGCCAACATGTGGCTGGCCCCGACCGAGGCCCTGGAGCGGCGGGCGGTGGTGCTGATGCGCAGCCGGGAGGCGTTCAACGAGCTGGCCGACACCCGGCTGCCGGTGATCTGCGTGCCGGCCGGTGTGGACTTCATGAACCTGGAGCTGGGCAGCGTCCGCGCCGCCATGTACGCGGCGAACGTCGGCGCGAACATCCACATGCTCCGGGAGCCGGGCATGAAGCACGTCTTCGTCGGGCACGGCGACAGCGACAAGCAGGCCAGCGTCAACCCGTACAGCAAGGTGTACGACGAGGTGTGGGTGGCCGGCCTGGCCGGCCGGGAGCGCTACGCGCGGGCCGGCGTCGGCGTGCTGGACGCCGACATCGTCGAGATCGGACGGCCGCAGCTCGCGGGCGTGCACACGTTCGGCTCGGAGTCGCCCGACCGGCCCTTCACCGTGCTCTACGCGCCCACCTGGGAGGGGTGGCTCGACGACGACCCGTACCACACGTCGCTGGTGTTGATGGGGGAGCGGATCGTCCGGGGCCTGCTCGCCGCCCGCCCGTCGCTGCGGCTGATCTACAAGCCGCACCCGCTGACCGGCACCCGGTCCAAGGAGGCGAAGGCCGTCCACGAGCGGGTGGTGGAGCTGATCGGCGCGGCCGGCGGCGACGTCGCCGCCACCTCCCTCGACGGCCCCCGCCACCGGGTCGTCACCGGCCGGGTCCCGGCCCTGTTCGACTGCTTCAACCAGACGGACCTGCTGATCAGCGACATCTCCAGCGTGGTCTCCGACTTCGTGCAGAGCCAGCGCCCCTACGTGGTGGCGAACCCGAGCGGGCTGCCCGAGGACGACTTCCGCCGCAACTTCCCCACCTCCCGGGGTGCGTACCTGCTGTCGCGGGACTGCGGCGAGCTGGAGAAGATCGTCGCGCTCACCCGGGCCGGCGACGACCCGATGACCGAGGCCCGCCGGGACCTGAAGGTCTACCTGCTCGGCCCGGACGAGCCGAACTCGATGGAGCGGTTCCGGCAGGAGATCGGCCGCCTCTGCGGCTGACCGCCCCGACGTGCCGGGCCCGGGTGACCACGGTCGCCCGGGCCCGGACCGTGTCGGGTCGGCCCGCATCCGTCGCTCAGCCCAGCAGGCGCGCGACCGCGTCGGCGGCCGGGACGTCGGCCGGCAGGGCGTGGGCCTCGACCACGGCGGCGACCGGCAGCACACCGTACAGGTGGGGGAAGAGCTCGCCGCCCCGGGACGGCTCCCAGCGCAGCCCCGCGCCGAGCGCCGCCGGGTCGACGGCGAGCAGGGTCAGCCCGGTGTCGCCGGCGAAGTGCCGCCGGGCGGTCTCGACCAGTTGGCCGGCGGCGGAGAGGTGGACGAACCCGTCCCGGCGGTCCACCGCCGAGCCGGCGAAGTGCCCGGCGGCGCGGGCGGCGTCCCACTCCGTACTGGTCAACAGTTTGTAGATCACCCCGGCAGCCTACGGCCGGGGCCGGCGGCCCGCCGGGCGGGCCGCGCGGCACGGGCGCACGGGGACTGACCGGGCGGCCCTCCCGCCCGGCCGGCACGTCTGCGACCATTCCACGGTCGAGAACGAGGAACCGGGGAGGCGGGTTGCGCATCCTGCTGGTCGAGGACGACCGTCGGGTGGCCGCCGCCCTGTCGTCCGCCCTGACCCGCCGCGGCTACGAGGTGGAGCACGCCGCCACCGTCGCGGCGGCGCTGCGCGCGGCACCGTGCGACCTGGTGCTGCTCGACCTGACCCTGCCCGACGGCGACGGCACCGACCTGTGCCGCGCCCTGCGCCGGCGCAGCGCGCAGCTCGGCATCATCGCCGTCACCGCCCGCGGCGAGGAACGCGACCGCGTCCTGGGCCTGCGGCTGGGCGCCGACGACTACGTGGTGAAACCCTTCTCCATGGTCGAGCTCCAGGCCCGCATCGAGGCGGTGCTGCGCCGGGCCGCGCACGCCGCCCCGGAGCGGGACGTGATCGAGGCGGGACCCGTGCGCATCGACGTCGCCGCCCGGACCGTCACGGTCGCCGGCCGGGAGGTCACCCTCACCCGCAAGGAGTTCGACATCCTGCTGTCGCTGGCCCGGCAGCTCGGGGTGGCGGTGTCCCGCGACCGGATCCTGCTGGACGTCTGGGGCACCACCTGGGCCGACCCGCACACCGTGGAGGTGCACGTCGGGTCGCTGCGCGGCAAGCTGGGCGACCCCCGGCTGGTGGAGACCGTGCGCGGCGTCGGCTACCGGCTGCGCGGGGAGTGAGGGGAGCCCCGTGCGTCGTCGGCTGGTCATCAGCTACCTGCTGCTGATGGTGCTGGTGCTCGTCGCGCTGGAGACCCCGCTCGCGGCGACCCTGGCCACCCGGGAGACCGACCTGGTGCGCGCCGACCGGCTCGCCGACGCCACCCGGTTCGCCTCGCTCGCCGGGCCGGCGCTGCGCGGCGGCGTCCCCGGGCCCCTCGGCGGCGAGCTGAGCAGCTACGACGAGCTGTACGGCATCGGCGCGGCGGTGGTCGACCGGGACCGCCGCACCGTGGTCGCGTCGCGTAGCTGGCGCTCCGGGGCCGGCACCGAGTCGGCGCTGGACACCGCGCTGTCCGGGCAGCAGTTCAGCGCACCGGGCTCGGTGTGGCCGTGGGCGGACGGGCCCGTCGTGGTGGCGGTGCCGATCAACGACGGCGGCGAGGTGCTCGGCGCCGTCGTCATCACCACCCCGGCCGGCGCGCTGCGCCGGACCGTCACCGCGTGGTGGCTGCTGCTCGCGGCGACCGGCATCGTCGCCGTGCTGGCCTGCGTGCTGACCGCGTTCGGGCTGGCCGGGTGGGTGCTGCGCCCGGTCACCGAGCTGGACGCCGTCACCCACGAGATCGCCGAGGGCGACCGGGGGGCCCGGGTGCAGCACCGGCTGGGCCCGCCGGAGCTGCGCCGCCTGGCGGCGAGCTTCAACAACATGGCCGACGTGGTGTCCGACGTGATGGACCGGCAGCGGGCGTTCGTCGCGCACGCCAGCCACCAGCTGCGCAACCCGCTGACCGCCCTGCGGCTGCGGGTGGAGGAGCTGGGGCCGAGCCTGACCGATCCGCAGGGGCGGGCCGAGCACCAGCTCGCGCTGGAGGAGACCGACCGGCTGGCGCTGCTGCTCGACGCCCTGCTCACCCTGGCCCGCGCCGAGCGCGAGGAGAACCAGCGGGTCACCGTCGACGCGGTGGCCGTGGCCGCGTCGCGGGTCGCCGCCTGGCAGCCGCTGGCCCGGCACCGGTCGGTCACCCTCCGCCTGGCCACCACCGACGGCCCGGCGTACGCCCGGACCGTGCCGACCGCGATCGACCAGGCGCTCGACGCCCTGATCGACAACGCGGTGAAGTTCAGCGGCACGGGCGGCGAGGTGACGGTGAGCGTCGGGCGCGCCGACGGCGGGGTCGCCCTGGAGGTGCGGGACACCGGCCCGGGCATGACCCTCGACCAGCTCGACCGGGCCACCGAGCGGTTCTGGCGGGCCCCCGAGGTGCAGAACGTCGACGGGGCGGGGCTCGGGCTGACCATCGTGGCGGTCCTCGTCGACGCCTCCGACGGCCGGCTCACCATGCGGCCGGGGCGACCGCGCGGGCTGGTGGCCGGCCTGTGGTTCCCGGCCCCGGACGATGCCGGCTGACCGCTTCCGTGGCCCGGCCGGCGGGTCAGGGCTTGGCCGACCGGTACCAGGCGGCGGCACCCGGATGCAGCGGCAACGGGGCGGTGGCGATCGCCGACCGGGGGCTCATCCGGCCGGCCGCCGGGTGGGCCGCCGCCAGCTCCGCCCGGCGCTCCATCAGCAGCCGGGTCACCTCGCGCACCAGCGGCTCCGGCAGGTCCGCCCGGACCACCAGGTAGTTCGGGTTCGCCACCGTCGTGACCGGCTCGACCCCGTAGACGGAGCGGGGGATGTCCCGGGACACGTAGACCTCGCGGTAGCTGCGCCGCAGCGGCTCGGTCCACTCGCCCAGGTCGACGATCCGCACGGCGCTGCCGGCGGCGAGCTCCTCGACGCCGCGCACCGGCAGCCCGCCGGAGAAGAAGAACGCTTCGATGCGGCCGGCGCGTAGCGCGGCGACCGAGTCGTCGAGGCCGAGCCGTTCCCGGCGCACGGCGGCGTCGCCGAGGTGGGCGACCTCCAGCAGCCGGGTGGCGGTGACCTCCGTGCCGGAGCCGGGCGCGCCGACGGAGACCCGCCGGCCCCGCAGGTCCGCCACCGAGCGGACCGGGCTGCCGGCCGTGGTGACCAGGTGCAGCAGGTCGTCGTAGACCCGCGCCACCGCCAGGACGCTCGGCTGCTGCTCCCGGTCGGTGGGCAGCACGTCGGCCTGGGTGAAGCCCAGCTCGGCCTGGCCCGCGCCCACCAGGCGCATGTTCTCCGCCGAGGCGGCGGTCACCACCACGCTCGCCCGCACCCCGGGCAGCTCGCGGTTGAGGATGCCGGCCAGCGACCGGCCGAACGCGTGGTAGACGGCGGTGGGGCTGCCGGTGGCGATGCGGATCGGCACGGGTTCGCCCGGCGAGTCCTGGCAGCCGGCGAGCCCGGGCGCTGCCGCGACCAGCACCAGCAGCAGCGCGGCCACGCCGGCGGCGCGCGGGGGCACAGTCCAGCTACGGCTCACCCGGTGCACTCTGCGCGGTGCACCACCACCCGCGCAAGCCCACGGCCCGCGCCGGTCTGTGCCGGGCCGCGCTCGGCGCGTCCTGAGCGGGGGCGGCCGGTGTGGGAGGAGTCAGCCGACGGCGGCCACCCCCGGCCCGGTCGCCGGGTCCAGGGTGACGCTGCGCAGGATGCGGTCCCGGTCCGGGCCGTCGGCCACGCTCACCACGAAGCAGCCCGCGCCGGGCCGCAGCAGGGCGGGTACCTCCAGCAGGGCCGCCCCCCGGACCAGCACGGCGGCCAGCTCCCGGTCGGTCAGCCGGATCCCGAGGATGTGCCGGCGCACGTGCCGGCCGCCGGCCAGCAGCGACGCCCGCCACGCCGCGGCGGCCAGCCGGGGCCGCCACGTCCGGCGCGGCGCCGACGCGCCCGCCGCGGGCCCGCCGAGCAACTCCCGGCGGCCCTGCCGCCAGCCGGTGTCCACCAGCGCCGCGTACGCCGCCCGGTGCTCGCGCGGCACCTGGAGGCGGTGCAGCTCGTAGCGGCGGCGCAGGCCACCGGTGGTCGCCTCGTGCCGCACCGGGATCTCCAGCCGGGCCAGGAGCTGGCGCATCCGCAGCGCGGCGTCCTCCCGGTTGAACTCGGCGGCGGCGGCGCTGCCGTGCGGGTGGGCGGGGGCCGCCGGACGCCGCCCGGCCCGGCCGGGCGCGGCCGGCGCGGACACGCAGCGCAACAGGCAGGCCACCTCGAACGCGTCGGCGAGGGTCACCCAGTCCAGCGGGGCCGGGGCCGCCGGAAGACGAGGCCGGTCGAGCAGCGTGGGTTCGAGGGGCACCACAGTCTCCTTGTCGGCGTCGGATACCCCTACCGTGGCCCGCCGGACGGCCCGGTGGTACCCGTGGCCGCCAGGCTTGAGGAAATCTTGCGACAGTTCAGAGCGTCACAACTGCGTCACCACCACGTCGACCGCCCGGGGCCGCCCGGCCGTCACGGGCTGCTCCAGCACCGTGTACTTCGCCTCCCGCAGGGCGGCCACCAGGCCGTCGGCGGTGCGCGGCCGGGCCCCGGCGGTGAGCAGGTCGCGCACCAGCCGTCCCTTCGTCGCCTTGTTGAAGTGGCTCACCACGCTGCGCACCGGCCCGGCAGGGGTGTCCCGCTCGTGCAGCACCCGCACGGTCACCGTCCGTCCCGCCAGCTCGCCGCGCGGGGTCCACGTCGCCGCGTACGCGCCGGAGCGCAGGTCCAGCACCGGGCCGCGCCCGGCCGCCGCCTCCAGCGCCGGCCCCAGCTCCCGCCGCCAGTACGCCGACAGCGCCCCCACGCCGGGCAGCCGCGCCCCGATCGGGCACCGGTACGGCGGGATGCGGTCGGTGAGCCGCACCGCGCCCCACAGCCCGGAGCTGATCAGCACCGACCGGCGGGCCGCCCGCTGCGCCGCCGCCGGCAGCGTGGCCAGGTCGAGGGCCTCGTAGAGCACGCCCGTGTAGAGCCGGCCCGCCTCGGCGGTGGCCGCCCGCTCCAGCCGCGCGTTGCGGCGCAGCTCGCCGGCCAGCCCTGGGGTCAACCCCAGCGCCTCCAGGGCCGCCGCCTCGTCCGGGGCCGCCGCCCCGCCCGCACCCCCGCAGAGCTGCACCAGCGCCGCCAGCACCCGCGCACGGGCGTCGGTCAGCTCGGGCAGGGACAGCCGGGCCAGGTCCAGCCGCCGGCCGGTTCCGGCGTCGGCCTTGCCCTCCGAGGGCGGCAGCAGGATGAGCATCGCCTCACGACTCCTCGCGCACCCGGCGTCGTGCACGCCGGTCGGGCCAGCGTACGCACCCCGCTCAGCGCCACGGCCGCACGGCCGTCTCCGGGTGGTACACGCGATAGCGGCCGACCTCGGCGAGCAGCGCCGCCCCGGCGCGCGGGCCGAGCAGCTCCCGCAGCCGAAGGTCGGCCGGGCCGCCGGCCACCAGCACGTACCCGGGCCGGTCGGCCAGGGCCACCCGTCGCCAGTACGGCCGGTACCGGTTCTGCCCCGGCATCAGCCGCCCGTCGAGCACCCCGCAGACCACCTCCTCCGCCGTGTGGAAGACCAGCCGGTTGCAGGTCCAGTATTCGCCGTACACCGCGCGCAGCCCCGCCCGGCGCACGACGTCGGCCAGCTGGCGGGCCTGCCGCTCCTCGGCGCGCAGCGGCCCGAGGCCCGCCACGAACAGGCCGGTGGCGGCCAGCGCGGTGGCGGTCAGCCCGGCCAGCGCGGCCGTCGCCGACGCCCCGGCTAGCCGCCCGGCCGCGCCCGCCGGCCCCCGCCACGCGCGCCGCGCCGCCACCCACAGCGGCCACAGCGCCACCGGCAACGACAACTGGAGCACCGACAGGTAGCGGGCGTTGTTCAGCGGATCGGTGGCGGCCAGCGGGCTGCGCACGTACGCCGCGAGGGTCAACCCCGCGCCCGCGACCAGGGCGAGCTGCGCGGCCGGCCCGACCCGGTCGGCGGCCGGGCGTGCGGCGGCCCGCCGGTACGCGACCAGGGCGAGCACCGCGGCGGCGGCCAGCAGCACGGGGTACGCCACCCCGAACCACTGCTGCCAGCGGGCGCAGCCGCCGGCCGGGCACAGCCCGGTGGCCAGCGGCACCCCCTCCAGCAGCCCGCCGTGCAGCCGCTCGGCCAGCGGCGGCGTCGCGCCGGCATCCCGGCTGATCCGCCGCACCACCGTCAGCGAGTCCTGCCCCGGCGGCGCGCGCAGGCTGTCGACGATCAGCGGGGCCGCCCCGACGGCGAGCCCGGCCGCCAGCGCCAGCCCGCACCGGCCCAGCAGCTCCCGGCGCAGCACCCAGGCCAGCAGCAGGACGGCCGCCGCCAGGTACGGCACGATCAGCCAGTCCGACCAGACGGCCAACCCGGCCAGCAGCCCCGCCGCCCCCGCCGCCAGCGGCCGGAACCGCACCCGCCCGTCGGCCAGCCCCACCGCCACCAGCAGGATCGCCAGCACCGCCGGCTTCACCTCGGGCCGCCCGCCGACCGCCTGCAACTGGTCGCGCAGCACCCGCTCCGGGCCGAGCGCGAGCAGGCCGACGACCAGCACGGCGAACCAGGGCGCGCAGATCCGGCGGGTCAGCCGGTACGCCAGGAACACGAACACCGCCCACAGCGCCAGCAACGGCAGCCGCAGCACCGGCCAGCTCGGCCCGGCGACGGCGACCAGCGGGGCCGCCAGGTACGCCTCCGCCATGCCCATGTAACGCTGCCCGTACAGGAAGACCGGGTGCTCCCGGCCGGCGGCGATGTGCAGCGCGGCCAGGCCGAACGTGGCCTCGTCGCTGTTCGACACGGGCACGGTGAGCAGCGTGAGGACCAGCCGGTAGCCGAACCCGGCCAGCCCGAGCAGCAGCGCCGCCAGCGCCGGCCGGTCGAGCGCCGGACGCCACCGCCCACGGTCCCGCACAGCTGTCGACACGACCAACGCCCCCGTCGTCGCCCCGACCGGAGTGTGTCACGCGCCCGGGGCGCACCGGGCCGGATCGCCGCAGACCGGCGGCGGGCGGTGGTCGCCCGCGCAGCCGGCGGCTCGCGTGGCCGACGTCGCCGCGGTGTGGCAGGGTTGCCGTGTGCCACCGACACCCGCCGGCGAACTGGCCGTACCGAACCTGCACCGGGCCGCGCGGTTCGAGGACGCCGTGCACAACCTGGTCGAGCGCCGGCTGCGGCGCACCGGGTGGCAGACCAACATCATCGCGTACGCCGGCTACGGCGCGCCCGGCTGGGCGCGGGTGCTGTGCCGGGTGCTGCTCGGGCGCCCCGACACGCGGTCGCGGCAGCGGCTGGAGAAGGTGCGCGGCTGGCGCAGCTTCGCCACCCTGCCCGCCAAGCACGTGACGGTCACCATCGAGGCCGGCGGGGTGACGCACGAGGCGAAGGCCGACCGCAGCGGCTTCGTCGACACCGTCGTCGAGGCCGACCTGACCCCCGGCTGGGCGTCGGTGCGCCTCGGCGTCGCCGACGCCGAGCCGGTGGAGGCGCTGATCCGCGTCCTCGACCCGAACGTCCGGTTCGGCATCCTCTCCGACATCGACGACACGGTCATGGTGACCGCCCTGCCGCGTCCGCTGCTGGCCGCGTGGAACACGTTCGTCCTCGACGAGCACGCCCGCGCCGCCGTCCCCGGCATGGCGGTGCTCTACGAGCGCCTCGTCACCGCCCACCCCGGCGCGCCGGTGTTCTACCTGTCCACCGGCGCGTGGAACGTCGCGCCGACGCTGACCAGGTTCCTGTCCCGGCACCTCTATCCGGCCGGGCCGCTGCTGCTCACCGACTGGGGGCCGACGGCCGACCGGTGGTTCCGCAGCGGCCGGGAACACAAGCGGGCCACCCTGGCCCGGCTGTCCCGGGAGTTCCCCGACGTGCGCTGGCTGCTCATCGGCGACGACGGCCAGCACGACCCGGAGATCTACCGCGAGTTCGCCGCCGGGCACCCCGACAACGTGGCCGGCGTGGCGATCCGCCGGCTGTCGCCCACCCAGTCGGTGCTCGCCGGCAGCCTGCCCACCCCGTCGGGCAGCTCCTCGTCGGGTCCGGTGGGGCAGAAGTGGCTCTCCGCGCCGGACGGCGCGGGCCTGTGGAAGCTGCTGCGAGACGCGGGCCTGGTGTGACCCGTCCCCGCTCGGCAGCGACGAGTCCCCGCCGGCAGGTGGCTCGGGCGGCGCGGGTCAGGCGCGACACGCGGGCCGCGCTCCGAGTGCCACCTGACCTGTTTGCATAGCATCGATGCTATGACGTGGGGTAGCGTGGAGCTCGAACCCGAAGTCCGCGACTGGCTGGAGGGTCTGTCGACAGCACACTTCGCCAGAGCGGCCTTCTATGTCGACCTGCTCGGCGGGCGAGGGCCGCTTCTCGGCGAACCGTACACCAAGCAACTCGACGGCAAGCTGCGCGAGTTGCGGTTCTACCTGGATCGCGACCGGTCAGGGTGACCTACTGGATCGCCACAGATCGTCGCATCATCCTGCTGACGGTCTTTCGGAAGACCCGGATGCGGGAGGACCGCGAGGTCGAGCGGGCGCGACGGGCGCTGGAACGATGCGTGGCGGAGCGACACACTGTGCACCAGGGGGCGGAGCGATGAACGATCGAAACGACTGGAACGAACTGCGTGAGCGACGCCTGGCCGAGCCCGGGGCCGCAGCCGCCTACGAGGCGGCACGGATCGCCTTCGAGCTCGGGCAGACGGTTCGGGAACTGCGTGAACGAAACGGCTGGAGCCAGACCGAGCTCGCCCGTGCCGCAGGAATGACGCAGTCGGCCGTGGCCCGTTTCGAGGCCGGCGGAACGGTGCCGACCCTGACGGTGCTCGAACGGCTGGCCAGGGCGCTGAACATGAGACTCGACGTCACGTTCGCGCCCCGGGCGGACGCGGCCTGATCCCCGCCGCGCACGGGCGGCCCGCCATGCGCTCTGTCTGAGCGCGGGGTCAGTCGCGGCGCAGCCAGAGCACGCCCAGCGGCGGCACCCGCAGCGCCACCGACGCCGGCAGCCCGTGCCACGGCACGCCCTGCGCGTGCACCTCGCCGAGGTTGCCCACCCCGGAGCCGCCGTAGTGGTGGGCGTCGGTGTTGAGCACCTCCGTCCACGTGCCGGCGGCGGGCAGCCCGATCCGGTAGTCCTCCAGCGGCAGGGCCGAGAAGTTGGCCACGCACACCAGCGTCGCGCCGTCGGGGGCGATCCGCACGAACGACACCGTGTTGTGGGCGACGTCGTCGCCGGCGATCCAGCGGAACCCGGCCGGGGTGGTGTCCTGCGCCCACAGCGCCGGGGTGTCCCGGTAGACGCGGTTGAGGTCGCCGACGAGGCGCTGCACGCCGGCGCGCGCCGGGTCGTGCAGCAGGTACCAGTCGAGGCCGCGCTCCTCGCTCCACTCCCGGTCGTCGCCCAGCTCGCAGCCCATGAACAGCAGTTGCTTGCCCGGGTGCGCCCACATGTACGCCAGCAGCGCCCGCACGTTGGCCAGCCGCTGCCAGGTGTCCCCGGGCATCTTTGCCACCAGGGAGCCCTTGCCGTGCACCACCTCGTCGTGGCTGATCGGCAGCACGTAGTTCTCGCTCCACGCGTACGCCAGGGAGAAGGTGAGCTGATGGTGGTGGTGCTGCCGGTAGATGGGATCCTTCGACGTGTAGAGCAGGGTGTCGTGCATCCAGCCCATGTTCCACTTGAACCCGAAGCCGAGCCCGCCGTCGGCGGTGGAGCGGGTCACCCCGGGCCACGCCGTCGACTCCTCGGCGATCATCACCACCCCGGCGTGGTGCTTGTAGACGGTGGCGTTGACCTCCTGCATGAAGGCGATCGCCTCCAGGTTCTCCCGGCCGCCGTGCTGGTTGGGGACCCACTGCCCCTCGGGGCGGGAGTAGTCGAGATAGAGCATCGACGCCACCGCGTCGACCCGCAGCCCGTCGACGTGGAACTCGTCGCACCAGTACAGCGCGTTGGCGACCAGGAAGTTGCGCACCTCGCGGCGGCCGAAGTCGAAGACGTACGTGCCCCAGTCGGGGTGCTCGCCGCGGCGCGGGTCGGGGTGCTCGTAGAGCGGGGTGCCGTCGAAGCGTGCGAGGGCCCACTCGTCCTTGGGGAAGTGCGCGGGCACCCAGTCGAGGATCACCCCGACGCCGGCGTTGTGCAGCGTGTCCACGAGGTGCCGGAAGTCGTCGGGGTCGCCGAACCGGGACGTCGGCGCGTAGTAGCCGGTGACCTGGTAGCCCCAGGAGCCGCCGAACGGGTGCTCCATCACGGGCAGGAACTCCACGTGGGTGAAGCCCAGCTCGGTCACGTACGCGGTGAGCTGCTCGGCCAGCTCCCGGTAGCCGAGGCCGGGCCGCCACGAGCCGAGGTGCACCTCGTACACGCTCATCGGCTCCTGGTGCGGCTGCCGCCGCGCCCGCCGGGCGAGCCAGTCGGCGTCGGTCCACTCGTACGCCGAGCGGTGCACCACCGACGCGGTGGCCGGCGGCACCTCCGCGTACGCGGCGAGGGGGTCGGCCTTGTCCCGCCACCGGCCGTCGGCGCCCAGCACCCGGTACTTGTACTTCGCCCCGGCCGGCACGTCGGGCACCAGGATCTCCCACACGCCGCTGGAGCCCAGCGACCGCATCGGCCAGCCGTCGTCGGGGTTCCAGCCGGTGAAGTCGCCGACGACCCGCACGCCGCGGGCGTTGGGCGCCCACACGGCGAACGCGACGCCCGCGTCGAGCACCCGCGCGCCGAGGGCCTCCCACAGCCGCTCGTGCCGGCCCTCGCCGATCAGGTGCAGGTCCAGCTCGCCGAGGCTGGGCAGGTGCCGGTACGGGTCGTCGCGCAGCGCGCCGTCGACGTCGAGCCGGTAGTCCAGCACGGTGCCGGGCAGGACGACCTCGAACACGCCCGCGTCGTGGACCCGGGTCATCGGGTACCGCTGCCCGCCGACGACGGCGCTCACCCGCCGGGCGCCCCGGCGCAGCGTGCGGATCGTGGTGCGCCCGTCGGCGGGGTGCGCGCCGAGCACGGCGTGCGGGTCGTGCGCGGTGCCGGCGATCAGCTCGTCCATCGGGCCTCGTCCTTGTCAGCAGCAGCATCGGCGTCGGTGGTGGGGGCGGTGGTGCCCGCGGGAGCGGGCCGGCGCACGGTGAACACGTGCGCGGGCTGGAGGTACGGGTCGAGCCGCACGGCGTTGCGCTGCCCCCAGTCGTAGACCGCGCCGGTCAGCTCGTCGTGGACGGTGAACCGGTCGGACCAGTCCAGGCCCAGCGCCGGCATGTCGAGGGTGGTGTTGCCCCACTGCACGGTCTGCGAGTCGAACGAGCAGACCACGAGCACCAGGTTGCCGGTGTCGGGGTCGCGTTTGGACCAGCACAGCAACGCCGGGTTGTCGATGTCGTGGAAGACGAGGTTGCGCAGCCGGTGCAGGGCCGGGTTGTCGCGCCGGACCCGGTTGAGGGTGGCGATGAACGGGGCCAGTGACCGCCCCTGCTCCTGCGCGCCGGCCCAGTCGCGGGGACGCAGCTCGTACTTCTCGTTGTCGAGGTACTCCTCCGCGCCGGGCCGGGCCACGTGCTCGAACAGCTCGTAGCCGGCGTACATGCCCCAGGAGGGGCTCAGCAGCGCCGCCAGCACCGCCCGGATCTTGAACATCGGCGGGCCGCCGTGCTGCAACGACTCGTGCAGGATGTCGGGCGTGTTGGGCCAGAAGTTGGGCCGCATGTGGTCGGCGGAGGCGACCAGCTCCTCGCAGTACTCCCGCATCTGCGCGGCCGTCGTGCGCCAGGTGAAATAGGTGTACGACTGCGTGAAGCCGATCTTGCCGAGCCCGTGCATGATCGCCGGCCGGGTGAACGCCTCGGCCAGGAACAGCACGTCGGGGTCGACCTTCTTGACCTCCGTGATCAGCCAGTGCCAGAAGTCGAACGGCTTGGTGTGCGGGTTGTCCACCCGGAAGATGCGGATGCCCTCGCCGACCCAGTGCAGCACCACCCGCAGGATCTCGGCCCGGATGCCCTCGGGGTCGTTGTCGAAGTTCAGCGGGTAGATGTCCTGGTACTTCTTCGGCGGGTTCTCCGCGTACGCGATGCTGCCGTCGGCCCGGGTGGTGAACCACTCCGGGTGCGCGGTGACCCACGGGTGGTCCGGCGCGCACTGCAACGCCAGGTCCATCGCCACCTCCAGGCCCTGCTCGGCGGCGGCGGCGACGAAGTCGCGGAAGTCCTCCGGCGTACCCAGGTCGGGGTGGATGGCGTCGTGGCCGCCCTCGGCCGCGCCGATCGCCCACGGCGAGCCCACGTCGTCGGGCCCGGCGGTGAGCGCGTTGTTGCGGCCCTTGCGGTTGACCCGGCCGATCGGGTGGATCGGCGGAAGATAGAGCACGTCGAAGCCCATCGCCGCGACCCCGGGCAGCCGGTCCATCGCGGTGGCGAACGTGCCGGAGCGGGCCGGGGCGTCCACGGTCGCCGGGATCGCGCCCTCCGAGCGGGGGAAGAACTCGTACCACGCGGAGAAGAGCGCCCGGGGGCGGTCCACCCACAGCCGGTACTCGTCGCCGGTGGTGACCAACTCGCGCACCGGGTGGGCCCAGAGCAGGTCGGCCAGGTCGAGGGCCGGGGCGACCCGGGCGGGCAGCTCCCGGCCGTCGTCGTCCAGCGCGGCCACCGCCGCCTTGACCCGGGCGACGTCGCCCGCCGGCACCACGGCCAGGGCGGCGGTCAGCACGCGTACGCCCTCGGCCAGGTCGTTGGCCAGCTCCGCCGCGCCCTGCCCGGCGGCGATCTTCTTGGTCACCGCGTTCTGCCAGGTCAGGTACGGGTCCTGGAACGCCTCGACGGCGAAGGTCCACTCGCCTACTGCGTCGGGGCGGATGGTGGCGTGCCAGCGGTCGTGGCCGGGCTCGCCGGGGCGCATCCGGGTGAAGGGCCGGGCCCGTCCGTCGGGGCCGAGCCAGACCACGTTGCAGCCCAGCGCGTCGTGCCCCTCCCGGTAGGCGCGGGCGGACACCGGCACCGCCTCGCCGACCACCGCCTTGGCCGGGTAGCGACCGCAGGAGACGGCGGGGGAGACGTCTTCGATCGGGAACCGTCCAGTCACCCTGTCAACCTACCTGTGCGAGATCGTCTCGCGCGCGGGCAAGCTCCCCCGGATCCCGCTACGGCTCGACCAGCCCGCGCACGAGCGGATCGTCGGGGTCGACGACGGGGTGCTCCGCCAGGACCGCCCGCGCCTGCGCGTAGTCCTCCGCGCCCAGCGCCGCCGCCGGGTTGCTGTGGCGGCTCGACCGGGACAGCACGGTGCCCTCCTGCGAGTCGGCCGAGAAGGCCGCGTACGCCGCGTCGACGCCGTCGGCCGGCAGGCCGCAGTGGTCCAGCACGGCGGCGAGGGTCGCCTTGGGGTCGGCGTCGAGCGCCTCGTAGGCCACCGGCAGCAGCGGCACCCCGGCGCGGCGCAGCGCGCGGTAGCGGTCCAGCACCGACAGCCAGGTCAACACGTACGCCTCCGTCGGCGTCGGCTGCCGCTCGTGGCGGGCGACGAAGGGCATGATCAGCGGGGCCTGGGCCAGCACGTGCTTCAGGAACGCCAGCTGCGCCGCCGGGTCGGGCAGGTGCGGGGTGAAGCCCTGGTGCATCGACTCCAGCCACGGGCGCGCGTCGCGGTGCAGGAACACGCCCCGGGCGTCGGGGAACACCTGGTGGAACAGGTCGCCGAGCTGGATTCCGCTGGCCCGGAACTTGACCGCCAGCGTTTCGGCGCGCCCGCTTCCGGTGTTGGCGAGGACGCGGACGCAGCTTTGGATCAGCCGTGCGTACTCCGCGTCGCGGCCCGGGTCGTCGTGCCGCAGCAGCGCGATCTCGGTGAAGACGTCGGGCTCCGAGTAGCTGCGCACCCCGGCCACCTCGCCCAACGCCCTGCTGAGCAGCGTCGACCCGCAGCGCCCGACGGAGTAGACCAGGACCAGCCGGTCCGGGTCGGGCAGGCCGTCGGCGAGCCGGTGCAGGGCGTCGTAGGGCACCGTGACCAGCCGCTGCGCGGCCCGGTACTGGTCGAGGTAGAGGAACGGCCCGCCGGCCAGGTCGACCCCCGGCGGGGTCTGCACGAAGTACGCGAGGCGGTGCTCGTCGTCGAGGCAGTGCAGGCTGACGTCGGGGTCGCCGAGCAGGCTCTCCGCCGGCACCGACCCGCCCGGTCGTACGACGAAGTTGTGCGGGCTGGCCGGGACGAACTCGGCCGGCGCGACCTTGTCGAGGATGTCCAGCACCTGCGCGGACCCGTTCGTATCCATCGATGCCAGACGCTACGCGGAATCACGGCGCGCGATCAAGCCCTCGCGGAGCGCTGGGGCTCGGTCGGGCGGCTGCCGGCCCACCGCGTCGCTTGCGGTGCGTGATGCTTGCGCAGTGGGGCCGGTGACCACTCACCGTAACGGTCTGCTGGCTCCGCAGGACATGCCGCGCTCCCTTTGCTCTGCACCCACGGGCGCAGCACTCGGCCTACCAGGGGTTCTGCGGAGCCGTGGGCGGCGGGCGGCGCGGGGCCCGGTTGCGGTGCGTGAGCTGTTGCGTATGTGGGTGCAGAGCAAAGGGGCCGCCTGGCGGGTAGCCGGGCGTGCGGTGACCCCGTCAGGGTGACGGCATGCCAGCGGTGCCGGGGGGATTCGTGCCGGGCCGGAGCGCACTCACCCTGATCGGCGACGATGCCGCCGTCCCACGCCAGGCGAACCTGCCCGCCGGCGGACTCTGGCGGCTGGTCCTGGGCGTCCTGGGGCTCGGGCTGCTGGCGATCGGCCCGTTCCTGGTGTACGCCGCCGCCTTTCTCGTCACCGACGAGCCCACCCTCAACCGTTGGATCATGGCGGCGGCCGGCGTCGGAGTCACCCTGTCGTGCCTCGGGCTGGCCCGGCGCGAAGCGCTGCGGCACGACCGCGCCCGACGGGACCAGCGTCGCCTGGAGACGGTCGGCGTCGCCGCGACCGCCGAGATCGCCGCCGTGCGGCCCGCCTCGCTCGGTGAGGAGAGCGGGATCGAGGTGAGCCTGCTGATCGGCGGGCCCGGGTTCGAGCCGTTCGCCACCACCTCGCAGTGCAAGGAGCATCCCAGCCTGGAGGTCGGCGCGCGGCTCAACGCCGTGGTCGACCCGACCGACCGGCTGTACGCGATAGTGCTTAGCTAGGCCGGCAGACTCTGCGCCACGAACGCCCCCTTTGCCCTGATGCACCTCGATCCCACCCCGCTCATCGAGGCACCAAAGCGTGGCTCTGAACTGGTAGATCTTGGTATCAAATGGCCCCTCTGGGGGTCGAAATTGACCAAGATCTACCGGCCTTCATCTCTCTCTGCCTGTGCCGGAGGGTTCGGCGCCACGAACGCCCCTTGCCCTGCCGGGTGATGATCCAGCCTCGTTCTTCGAGGATCCGGAGGGCGAATCGAACCGGCCATGCGCTCGATTGGTACTGCCCGCGCATCGTTCCACGCCCCCCGCTGTGGCTGGTGCTTCCTTACGCGCCGACCGAGCGGTAGACCTCGACGGTGCGGGCGGCGATCGCGTCCCAGGAGAAGTGCTCGACCGCCCGCGCCCGCCCGGCCCTGCCCAGCGTGGCAGCCTTCGCCGGGTCGGCCAGCACCCGGTTGATCGCCGCCGCCAGGTCGGCCACGAACCGCTGCGGGTCCAGCGGCGTGCCCGAGCCGTCGGCGGCCTGCTCGATCGGCACCAGCAGCCCCGTCTCGCCGTCGGCGACGACCTCGGGGATCCCGCCGGTGGCGGTGGCCACCACCGCCGTCTCGCAGGCCATCGCCTCCAGGTTGACGATGCCCATCGGCTCGTAGACCGAGGGGCAGACGAAGACCGTGGCGTGGGTGAGCACCTGGATCACCTCGTGCTTGGGCAGCATCTCCGCCACCCAGACCACCCCGGAGCGCTTCGCCCGCAGCTCGGCCACGAGGCCCTCCACCTCGGCGGCGATCTCCGCCGTGTCGGGGGCGCCGGCGAGCAGCACGAGCTGGGTGTCGCCCGGCAGCTCCCGGGCGGCCCGCAGCAGGTACGGCAGCCCCTTCTGCTTGGTGATCCGCCCGACGTAGACGACGCTGGGGCGGGCCGGGTCGATGCCGAGCCGGTCCACCACGTCGGTGCCGGGGTCCGGGGCGTACTGGGCGGTGTCGATGCCGTTGTAGACCACCTTCACCCGGTCGGGGTCCACCGCCGGGTACGCCGCCAGCACGTCGGCGCGCATGCCCGCGCTGACCGCGATGATCGCGTCGGCCGCCTCGTACGCGGTGCGCTCGCACCAGGAGGAGAGCGCGTAGCCGCCGCCGAGCTGCTCGGCCTTCCACGGCCGCAGCGGCTCCAGGCTGTGCGCGGTGACCACGTGCGGCACCCCGTGCAGCAGCTTCGCCGTGTGCCCGGCCAGGTTGGCGTACCAGGTGTGGCTGTGCACCACGTCGGTGCCGGCGCACGCGGCGGCCATCTCCAGGTCGACGCCCATGGTGCGCAGCGCGGCGTTCGCGCCGGCGAGGCCGGCCGGCTCGGCGTACGCGGTGACGCCCGGCTCGGTGCGCGGCGCGCCGAAGCAGTGCACCCGCACGTCGGCCAGCCGGCGCAGCTCGCGGGCCAGGTATTCCACGTGCACGCCGGCCCCGCCGTACACCTCCGGCGGGTACTCGCGGGTGAGCAGATCGACGCGGAGCTGTGCGGTGGCCGGGGCGGAGGCGGTCATGCCCCGCACCCTAGTGCAGAAGTCCGTCCGTACGAGTGGTGAAGTCGCACGCGGATGGTTAGCGTCTGGGCATGGCTGACAAGGTGCTCGCGATCGTCCTGGCCGGTGGAGAGGGCAAGCGCCTGATGCCGCTCACCGCGGACCGGGCGAAGCCCGCCGTCCCGTTCGGCGGGATGTACCGCATGGTCGACTTCGTCCTGTCCAACCTCGCCAACGCCGGCTTCATCAAGATCGTGGTGCTGACCCAGTACAAGTCCCACTCGCTGGACCGGCACATCACGATGACGTGGCGGATGTCGACGCTGCTCGGCAACTACGTCACGCCGGTGCCGGCGCAGCAGCGCCGCGGCCCCTGGTGGTTCGCCGGCTCGGCCGACGCGATCTACCAGAGCTTCAACCTGATCCACGACGAGCAGCCCGACTACGTGATCGTCTTCGGCGCCGACCACATCTACCGGATGGACCCCCGGCAGATGGTCGACGACCACATCGCCTCCGGGGCCGGGGTGACCGTCGCGGGCATCCGCCAGCCGCTGTCGATGGCCGACCAGTTCGGCGTGATCGAGGTCGGCCCCGACGGGCGGCGGATCCGGGCGTTCCGCGAGAAGCCCACCGACGCCGTCGGCCTGCCCGACGCCCCCGACCAGATCTACGCCTCGATGGGCAACTACGTCTTCACCACCAAGGTGCTCCTGGAGGCCGTCGAGCAGGACGCGGAGGACAAGACCAGCAAGCACGACATGGGCGGCAGCATCATCCCGATGCTGGTCGAGCGCGGCGAGGCCAACGTCTACGACTTCCGCGACAACGAGGTGCCGGGCAGCACCGACCGCGACCGCGGCTACTGGCGGGACGTGGGGACGCTCGACTCGTTCTACGACGCCCACATGGACCTGATCAACGTGCACCCGGTGTTCAACCTCTACAACTTCGAGTGGCCCATCTACACCGAGCAGCCGCCGTACCCGCCGGCGAAGTTCGTCCACCAGTGGGGCGAGCGGGTCGGCCGGGCCGTCGGCTCGATGGTCTCGCCCGGCGCGGTGATCTCCGGCAGCCTGGTGGAGAACTCGATCGTCTCGCCGAAGGTCAAGGTGCACTCCTGGGCGCACGTCGACGGCTCGGTGCTGATGGAGGGCGTGGACATCGGCCGGCACGCCGTGGTCCGCCGGGCCATCCTCGACAAGAACGTGATCGTTCCCGAGGGGGCCGAGATCGGCGTCGACCTGGAGAAGGACCGGCAGCGCTACACGGTCTCCGACAACGGCATCGTGGTGATCGGCAAGGGGCAGCGGGTCGAGCCCTGAACCGCCCACACTTGTCCTGTGGTGTGTGAGCCCGGCCCGCGCCGGGAAGACCCATCGTCCGTAGCGTCCCTGGAGGTTGCAGCAGTGGCCCACCCCCGCGCCGGTCAGCCCGCCGAGCCCACCGACCTGGTCGACGTGCCCCGGCTGGTCACCGCCTACTACGCCGAGCATCCCGACCCCGACGACCCGGCGCAGCAGGTCTCCTTCGGCACCTCCGGGCACCGGGGGTCGAGCCTGCGCCGCGCGTTCAACTCCGACCACATCCTCGCCGTCACCCAGGCGCTGTGCGACTACCGCCGCCAGCAGGGCATCGACGGCCCCCTGTTCCTCGGCCGGGACACCCACGCCCTGTCGGCCCCGGCGGCCGTCGACGCGCTGGAGGTGCTCGCCGCCAACGGGGTCACCGTGCTGCTCGACAGCCGCGACGGCTACACCCCCACCCCGGCGGTGTCGCACGCCATCCTGACCCACAACCGGGGCCGCACCTCGGGGCTCGCCGACGGCATCGTGATCACCCCGTCGCACAACCCGCCCGACGACGGCGGGTTCAAGTACAACCCGACCCACGGCGGCCCCGCCGACTCCGACGTGACCCGGTGGATCCAGGACCGCGCGAACGCGATCCTCGCCGCCGGGCTCAAGGAGGTCGACCGCATCCCGTACGCGCGGGCCCGCGCCGCCGACACCACCGGCACGTACGACTTCCTCGCCCACTACGTCGACGACCTGCCCGCCGCGCTCGACCTCGACGCCGTACGCGCCGCCGGGGTGCGCATCGGCGCGGACCCGCTCGGCGGGGCCAGCGTCGCGTACTGGGGGGAGATCGCGCAGCGCCACCGGCTCGACCTCACGGTGATCAACCCGGCGGTCGACCCGACCTGGCGGTTCATGACCCTCGACGGCGACGGCAAGATCCGGATGGACTGCTCCTCGCCGAACGCGATGGCGTCGCTGATCGCCGCCCGCGGCGACTACCAGGTCTCCACCGGCAACGACGCCGACGCCGACCGGCACGGCATCGTCACGCCCGACGGGGGCCTGCTCAACCCCAACCACTACCTCGCCGTGGCCATCGGGCACCTGTTCCGCACCCGGTCGGAGTGGGGCCCCGGCGCGGCCGTCGGCAAGACCCTCGTGTCGTCGTCGATGATCGACCGGGTCGCCGCGGACCTGGGCCGGCCGCTGCTGGAGGTGCCGGTGGGGTTCAAGTGGTTCGTCCCGGGCCTGCTCGACGGCGCGGTCGGCTTCGGCGGCGAGGAGAGCGCCGGGGCGTCGTTCCTGCGCCGCGACGGCAGCACCTGGACCACCGACAAGGACGGCATCCTGCTCTGCCTGCTCGCCGCCGAGATCATCGCGACGACCGGCAAGACGCCCAGCGAGCACTGGGCGGAGCTGGCCGGGCGCTTCGGCGCTCCCGCGTACGCCCGCATCGACGCCCCGGCCGACCGGCGGCAGAAGGCGGTGCTGGCGAAGCTCTCCCCGGAGCAGGTGACGGCGACGGAGCTGGCCGGCGAGCCGATCACGGCGACGCTGACCGCCGCGCCGGGCAACGGGGCGGCGCTCGGCGGCCTGAAGGTGACGACGGAGTCGGGCTGGTTCGCCGCCCGCCCCTCGGGCACCGAGGACGTCTACAAGATCTACGCGGAGTCGTTCCAGGGGCCGGAGCACCTGGCCCGGATCCAGGAGGAGGCCAAGGAGCTGGTCTCGGCGGTGCTCGGGCAGGCGTGAGCCGGGGCGCGGCCGGCGCGCCCCGATAACCCGGGCGGCTGTGCTCCGTTACCCCTAGCGGAACCCGGGCCGTCGAGGGCCCGGGTCGCGGGGGAAGGAGCGCCATGCGCGCGATGGTCGTGACGGGGGCCGGGTCGTGAGGGTCGTGGTGACCGGGGGAGCGGGCTTCATCGGCGCCAACCTGGTCCGGGAGCTGATCCGGGTCGACGGGGTCGGCGAGGTCGTGGTGGTCGACGACCTCTCCACGGGCTCGCTGGACAACCTGGCCGACCTCCCGGTGCGCCTGCTGGTGGGCTCCGTCATGGACCCGGACCTGCTCGACGAGGCCGTCGCCGGCGCGGCGAGCGTGGTGCACCTGGGCGCTCTCGGGTCGGTCCCCCGGTCCATCGCGGACCCGCTGCGCAGCCACCACGCCAACGCCACCGGCACGCTGACGGTGCTGGAGGCGGCGCGGCGGCACGGCGTCGGGCAGACCATCCTGGCGTCCTCGTCGTCGGTGTACGGGGCGAACCCGGTGCTGCCGAGGCGGGAGACCCTGCGCCCGATGCCGATGAGCCCGTACGCGGTGTCAAAGCTCGCGACGGAGGCGTACGCCAACGCCTACGCCTCCTGCTACGGGCTGCCCGTGCTGCCGTTCCGGTTCTTCAACGTCTTCGGGCCCCGGCAGGCCGCCGACCACGCGTACGCGGCGGTGGTGCCGCGGTTCGTCTCGGCGGCGCTGGACGGCCGGCCGTTGGAGATCTTCGGCGACGGCCTGCAGACCCGCGACTTCACCTACGTCGGCAGCGTCACCGACGTGCTGGTGGACGCGATCCTGCGCCGGGTGCACGTCCCGGACACCGTGAACCTCGCGTTCGGGGCCCGGATCTCCCTGCTCGACCTCGTCGCCGAGCTGGAGGCGGTGCTCGGCCGGCGGCTGGAGACCGTGCACGGGCCGCCACGCGCGGGGGACGTGCGCGACTCCCAGGCGGACTGCGGGCGGCTGCGTGAGCTGTTCCCCGCCGTGCGCCCCCACCCGTTGCGGGCGGGGCTGGAGGCCACCGTCGGCTGGATGGCCCGTCGCGTGCCCGCCGGCCGCTGACCGTGCCGCAGCCCCGCTCGGCGCTGGGGACCGTCGCCGGAGAGGGGCCGCCGGAGACCGGCGCGCGGGCGTCGGCCGCCGCGCCGCCCGCCGACGCCGGCCGGAGCCGCCGGCTGGCCGCCGGTGTCCTGACCGCCGGCCTCGCCCGGGGCGTCGGCCTGCTCGCGCCGGTGCTCCTGATCCCGGTCTGCCTGTCGCGGCTGGGCGCGGAGCGTTACGGGCTGTGGATGGCGGTGCTCGCCCTCACCGGCATGGCGGCCTTCGCCGACCTGGGCCTGGGGGCCGGGCTGATGACCAAGCTCGCGCCCTGCTTCGCCAGCGGCGACACGGCCCGGGCGCGCGGGTACGTCTCCACCGCCTATGCGGTGCTCACCGCCGTGGCGGTGACGCTGGGCGTCCTGCTGTGGTCGCTGGCCTGGCTGGTGCCGTGGACGGCGCTGTTCAACGTGGCGGGGGTGGTGGACCCGGGGGAGACCCGCGCCGTGGTCCTGATCTGCCTCACCTCGTTCCTGGTGAACATCCCGCTGGCCCTGGTGGTCCGCGTGCAGTACGCCTACCAGCAGGTGGGCGAGAGCAACCTGTGGCAGGGGGCGGGCGCGCTGGCCACGGTCCCGCTGGTCCTGCTCGTGGCGCGGCTGGGGCTGCCGCCCGTCGCGGTCGTCGCCGCCGCGTCGGCGGGCCCGCTGCTGGCCAACCTGGCGAACAGCGCGTGGGTCTACGGCCGGCGGATGCCCGCGCTGCGGCCGGGCATCGGCGCGGTCGACCGCCGGCTGGGGGCCGCGCTGCTCCGCCTCGGCGGGATGTTCTTCCTGGTGACCGTCCTGACCGGGCTGTCGACCAACATGGACAACCTGATCATCACGCACACCCTCGGCCCGGAGAGTGTCACCGCGTACGCGGTACCGGCCCGGCTGGCCCTGGTGCTCGGCGCGCTCGTGACGATGCTCAACCTGCCGCTGTGGTCGGCCAACGGCGACGCCCTGGCCCGGGGCGACCTGGCCTGGGTCCGCCGGACGGTCCGCCGGATGGTCCTGCTCTCCGTGCTCGCCACCGTGCCGCCGGCGGTCGGCCTGGTGCTGGCGGGCGACCGGCTGTTCGCCGCCTGGCTGCCGGTGCCGCTCGACGGCGACCGGTGGCTGCTCGGCGGCCTCGCGCTGTGGTTCCTGCTGCTCGGCTCGTTCTCGGCCCTGATGATGGTGCAGAACGCCGCCGGGGTGGTCCGTCCGCAGGTGGTCGGGCTGGTCGCCTACGTCGGCGTCGCCGCGGTGGCCAAGTGGCACGCCGCCGAGGCGTACGGGCTGGCCGCCGTCCCGTTCGTCGGCGCCGCCGTCTACGCGCTGACCGTGCTGCCCGCCGGGCTGTACGGCTACCGGCGCACGCTCGCCCGCTACGGCGGCCTCCCCTCGGCGAGTCCGTCCGCCGGGCCGGCCGTTGAGCAGGACGGCGAGGCCGTCGGGGCCCGCCGGGAACGGAGACCGACACCATGACGCGGACGGACGGCGGGGCGGGCTGGGTGGCGATCGTCGGCCCGTTCCGGTTCCCCTGGGGACAGGCGAGTTCCCGGCGGGTGCACGGCATCGCCTGCTCGCTGGCGGCGGCGGGGCGGCACGTCGTCGTCGCCTGCGGCGAGCACGGTCCCGGGCTGACCCCGCTGCCCGACGCGGTGGGGCCGGGCTCGGTGTCCTATCTGGGGCTGGGCGAGATCCCGCCGGCCGGGGCGGGCAAGCTCGACAAGGCGGCGCGGGCGTGGTGGAGCTGGGGGGCGCGGACGGTGCGCTGGCTGGACGGCCGGCCGACGCGGCCGAGCCACGTGGTGCTCTACAACGGCGACGCCCCGTACGCGGCGCGCCTGCGGGCCTGGTGCCGGCGCAACGGGGTGCCGGTGATCGCCGACGTGGTGGACCGGTACAGCCCGGAGCAGCTCCGGGGCGGCCGGTTCGCCCCGCCGTACCTCAGCGCGCTGCTGGCGTTCCGCTACCACTACCCGCGCTGCGCCGGCGTCATCGCGGTCAGCTCCTATCTCGGCGACCACTTCCGGGGGTACGGCCTGCCGGTGCTGCGGGTGCCTCCGACGCTGGACGCCCGCGCCCTGGCCGTCCTCGCCGACCACCGGCCCGACGGGGACGGCCCCCTCCGGCTCGTGTACGCGGGGGATCCGGGCCGCAAGGACCTCGTCGCCACCATCGTGCGGGCGGTGGAACAGGTGGGCGGGGCGGGGGACCGGGTCGAGTTGCGCGTCGTCGGCCCCACCGTCGAGCGGGTCCGCGAGCTGCTCGGGGGCGAGCCGGTGCCGGCCGGCGTGCGGGTGTTGGGCCGGTTGCCGCAGCAGGAGGTGTGGGCGGAGGTGCGCCGGGCGGACTTCAGCGTGCTGCTGCGCCCGCCGACGCGCTTCAACCGGGCCGGATTCCCCACGAAGTTCGGCGAGAGCCTGGCCAACGGCACACCGGTGATCGCCAACCTGACCAGCGACCTGGCCGAGCACCTGACCGACGGTGTCGAGGGGCTGGTCTGCCCCGACCACTCGGTGGACGCCCTCGCCGCGACCCTGCGCCGGGCGCTGCGGCTGAGCGTGGAGGACCGTGCCCTCATGCGCAAGGCCGCCCGCCGGCGGGCCCTGGAGTCGTTCGACTTCCGGGTCCACGCGCGGGCGCTGGCCGACTTCCTGGACTCGGTCCGGCCCTGAGCGGCGGGCGCGATATGCACCTTTTGGCGCTAATGCGTGACTTGTGGTGCCCCAGGTCGTTGATCTCGGCGACGACCGACAGGCCGAACGCAGGGGCGAGGACGAGGAAACGCTGATGAACCCAACGACAGCGGGGCGTCGGGTGCTGATCACCGGGGGGACCGGCTCGTTCGGCCGGACGATGACCCGGCGGCTGCTCGACCGCGGTGTGAGCGAGGTCCGGGTGCTCAGCCGGGACGAGGCCAAGCAGGACGCGATGCGCCGTGTCCTCGCCGACGGGCGGGTGAGCTACCACATCGGCGACGTGCGCGACTACGACAGCGTGAGGAGCGCCAGCCGGGGGGTGGACTTCGTCTTCCACGCCGCCGCCCTCAAGCAGGTGCCGTCGTGCGAGTTCTTCCCGCTGGAGGCCGTCCGCACCAACGTGTTGGGCAGCGCGAACCTCATCGAGGCGGCCACCCGCAACGGGGTCCGTTCGGTGGTGGTGCTCAGCACCGACAAGGCCGTCCACCCGATCAACGCCATGGGCCTGACCAAGGCGTTGATGGAGAAGGTCGCCCAGGCGCACGCCCGGGCCAACTCGGGCGGCACCGTCGTGTCCTGCGTCCGGTACGGCAACGTCATGTACTCCCGGGGCTCGGTGATCCCGCTGTTCGTCGAGCAGATCCGCTCCGGCGCGATGCCCACCGTGACCAACCCCGCGATGACCCGGTTCCTGATGTCCCTGGCCGACTCGGTCGAACTGGTGGAGCACGCCTTCGCGCACGCGCGGGCCGGCGACGTCTTCGTCCGCAAGGCCGCCGCCTGCGCCATCGGCGACCTGGTCGTCGCCCTGTGCCAGCTCTTCGACGTGCCGGCCAAGTACGACGTGATCGGGGTGCGGCACGGCGAGAAGCAGCACGAGACGCTGGCCAGCCGGGAGGAACTCGCCCGGGCCGAGGACTTCGGCGACTTCTACCGGGTGCCGGTCGACGCCCGCGACCTCAACTACGCGGCGTACGTGACCGAGGGGACCCTCGGCGGCTCCCCGGCCGAGGACTTCACCTCCGCGAACGCGCGGCGGCTCACCGTACCGGAGATCGTGGCGCTGCTGCGCACGCTGCCCGAGATCCGCGCGGAGCTGGCCCTGCGCGAGCCGGCGCTGGCCCCGTGAAGGTCGCCCTCACCGGCGCGGAGGGCTTCCTCGGCTGGCACACCCGGGTGCTCCTGCGCGCGCTCGGCTGGCCCGATCCCGTCCTGATCGGCCGGGCCGACCTGGCCGACGCGGCCGTGCTGGCCGACCGGCTGCGCGGCGTCGACCGGGTGCTGCACCTGGCCGGGGTCAACCGCGGGGAGCCGGCCGAGGTGGCGGCCGGCAACGTCGCCGTCGCCGAGGCGCTCGCGCGCGGCCTGCGCCGCTGCGCGCAGCCGCCGAAGACCCTGGTGTACGCGAACACCGTCCAGGCCGGCAACGGCACCCCCTACGGCGACTCGAAGGCGGCGGCGGCGGCGATCCTGGCCGGGGCCGCCACCGGCTGCCACCTCGTCGACCACCGCCTGCCGCACCTGTACGGCGAGCACGGGCGGCCGTTCTACAACTCGGTGACGGCGACGTTCTGCCGGGTCCTCGCCGGCGGCGGGGCGCCCGAGCTGCGCGACGACCGCGAGCTGCGCCTCGTGCACGTCACCGACGCCGCCGCCGCGCTGCTCGACGCCCCGCCGGCCGGGGTCTGGGACGCCTCGATGCCGGCGCTGCGCATCGGCGTCCACGCCCTCGCCGCCCGGCTGGCCGGGTTCGCGGCGACCTACCGCAACGGGGAGCTCCCGCCGCTGGCCGACCGGCACGACGTGCGGCTGTTCAACACCTACCGCTCGCACCTGTTCCCGGCGAGCTACCCGATCCCGCTGGTCCGCCGCGCCGATCACCGGGGCGAGTTGGTGGAGGCGGTCCGCAGCCACGGCGGGGGGCAGGCGTTTTGCTCGGCCACCCGCCCCGGCGTGACCCGGGGCGAGCACTTCCACCTGGCCAAGATGGAGCGCTTCGTCGTGCTGCGCGGACGCGCCGAGATCCGGCTGCGCCGGGTCGGCCAGCGGGGGCTGGTCCGGTTCCCGGTCGACGGGGCCGAGCCGGTGGTGGTGGACATGCCGACGATGTGGGCGCACGACATCACCAACACCGGCGACGGGGACCTGCTCACCCTCTTCTGGACGAACGACCTGTTCGACCCGGCCCGGCCGGACACCTACCCGGAGCCCGTGGCCGCCGGGTAGGGCGCGGTCGCCAGCGGCGGGTTCCGGGGCGCAAACGACGGAGGTGGCCCTGATGACCAGGGTGATGACGGTGGTCGGCACCCGGCCGGAGATCATCCGGCTGTCCCGGGTGATCGACCTGCTGGACCGGACGGTGGACCACGTCCTCGTGCACACCGGGCAGAACTGGGACCCGGCGCTGTCCGACGTGTTCTTCAGCGACCTGCGGCTGCGCCGCCCCGACCGGTTCCTGCGAGTGGACACGGCGTCGCTCGGCCGGGTGCTCGGCGGGGTGCTGGTGGGCGTGGAGGCGGCGATCGAGGAGCACCGCCCGGACGCCCTGCTGGTGCTGGGCGACACGAACAGCTGCATCGCGGCGCTGATCGCCCGGCGGCTGCGGGTGCCGGTCTACCACATGGAGGCCGGCAACCGCTGCTTCGACCTCAACGTGCCCGAGGAGACCAACCGGCGGATGGTCGACCACGTCGCCGACTTCAACCTGGTCTACACCGAGCACGCCCGGCGCAACCTGCTCGCCGAGGGGCTGCACCCGCGCCGGATCCTGCACACCGGTTCGCCCATGCGGGAGGTGCTGGAGCACCACCGCGCCGCCGTCGAGGCGTCCACGGTGCTCGACCGGCTGGGCCTCGAACCCGGGGGGTACTTCGTGGTCAGCGCCCACCGCGAGGAGAACGTGGACGACCCGGCGCGGCTGCGGCGGCTGCTGGACTGCCTGGCGGCCGTGCGGGACGCCTGGCGGCTGCCGGTGCTCGTGTCCACCCACCCGCGCACCCGCAAGCGGCTGGAGGCGATCCCCGCCGCCGACGTGGCGCTCGACGGCATCGACTTCCACGAGCCGTTCGGGTTCCTCGACTACGTGCGCCTGCAGACCCGGGCGCGGTGCACCCTGTCCGACAGCGGCACGATCAGCGAGGAGGCCGCCATCCTCGGCTTCCCCGCCGTGACGCTGCGGGAGTCGATCGAACGCCCGGAGGCGCTGGACGCCGGCGGCATCATCATGACCGGGCTCGACCCGGCCGGCGTCGTCGAGGCGGTCGCCCTCACCGTCGACCAGGTGGCCGCGCACGGCGTGCCCTGCCCGGCGGACTACCGGGTGACGGACACGTCCCGCCGGGTGGTCGACTTCATCCTGTCGACCGTGCGCCGCCACCACGACTGGGCCGGCATCCGGCCCCGGTGCCAGCCCGCGCCGTGACGCCCGCCGGCCGGCGGCGGCCCGTGCTCACGGGGCCGGGTCGACCCGCCACAGCCGCCGCCACTGCCGCGCGACGTGGTCCAGGGTGAACGGCGAGTCGCGCAGCGCGCGGGCGATGTCGGCGCGCCGCGCGTCGTCCGCGCCGGCCTGTTCCAGCGCGACCCGCGCCCAGACCCGCGGCCCGGCGCTCAACGGCACCAGGGTCAGCCCCGAGACGAGGACGGACAGCTCCCGCAGGGACGGCAGGTCGGCCGCCACGACCGGCACGCCGACCGAGAGGGCTTCGAGCACCACGCCGGGCAGGCCCTCCCGCAGGGAGGGCAGCAGCAGCACGTCGGCGGCGTGCAGCACCGGGCCGACCTCCTCGACCTCCCCGGCGAGCACGACGTGCGGGTCGCGGTCGACGCCCGGATGCGCGGTGGTCAGGTCGTCGACGCCCAGCGGTCCGGCGACCAGCAGCCGGGCGCCGGGGTGGTGCTCCCGGGCGGCGTGGTGCACCTCGACGAGGAAGGGGCGGTTCTTCACCGGGTGGGCCCGGCCGAGGAAGCCGAACACCGGCACGTCGTCGGGCAGCTCCCAGCGACGTCGGGCGGCGGCGCGGTCCCAGCCGTCGGTCCTGGCGGTGTCCACGCCGTTGTAGAGCACCCGGTACCGGCGGTCGTGCGGCCGGGGACCGGCGAAGTCGACCGCCGCGGCCGTCACCCCCAGCACGTCGGTCGCTGCGTGCGCCAGCACGGCCCGGCACAGCCCGCGCAGGAGCCGACGCCGCAGCGAGGCCGGCTTGTCGTCGCCCTCGCTCCACATCCGGGCGATCCGTACCGGCACCCGGGCGACCCGGGCGGCGGCCAGGACCGCCGCGCTGAACAGGCTGATGTGGGAGACGACCACGTCGGGACGGGCCGCGCGCAGGCACCGCCACAGGCGCAGGGGGAACAGGTGGCGGGGGCGGAGCGGACACTGCACGACGGTGGCCCCGGCGTCCCGGTAGGCCGGGGTCAGCGAACCCGTCACGCCGTTGACGGTGACGAAGGTCTGGTGCGCCTGCCCGGGCGGCACGGCGCGGCAGATGTCCAGCGACGCCGTCTCGATGCCGCCCCGGTCGAGGCACCCGACCACGTGCAGGACCCGCACGGCCGGCGTCGACTCCGGCGGGCGGCGCTGGGCCGGGCGGGGCGCGGTCGGGTCCGCGAGGGTCATGGGCACTCCTTGGGCGGTGGGGTGGGGTGGGGTCGGCCCCGGGCGGTCCCGCGCCGTGGGGGACCGGCCCGGGTCAGGGCGCCGCGGCCAGCGGGCGTACGCGGTGCCGGCGGCCGAACCGGCAGGCCAGCCAGACCAGCAGGAGCGTCGGCATCGAGTACTTGCAGAGGCAGAACAGGACGTTGTCGAGGTCCGAGCCCTGGGTGGTGACGAGGACCCACACCACGGGCGCGACGAGCTTCGGCGTCAGCTCCGGGGCGTCCACGGCCGCCGTGTAGTACCCCTGCACGGCGCGGACGGCGAGGCCGAAGGCCACGAAGGAGAGCACGCCGCCGACCAGGCCGAAGTTGATGATGCCCTCGCCGGCCATGCCGTAGACCTTGCTTGAGCTGCCTTCCCCCTGCGGGTAGAGCGGGTTGTAGAGGATGCGCGATCCCACGTCGACCTTGCTGGTCGGCACGTCGGGGAACAGGCCGTCGGGCAGGAACATGAACCAGGCGTTGGCGTAGGTCGCGCCGAGCACCGGCTCGAACTGGCCGTCGAGATAGCGGTGCAGGATGACGCTCTGGATGTCGGCCCGGCCCAGGTCCGCGGTGAGCAGCATGGACATGTCGCGCCCCGTGTCCGACACGGTGCCCTGGACCGTGCCGGCCCGCCGGATCTCGTCGATGGCCTTGGTGCCGCCCAGCTTGTAGAAGGCGTACAGGTAGATGAAGGCGAAGGTGAGGACCCCCACCACGGCGATGACCTTGCGGGGCACCCGCCGGACCGTGACGTTGACCAGGACGAGGGCCAGCAGCAGCGGCCAGAGGGTGCTGCTGCGGCTGCCCTTGAGCCCGCCGATGAAGAACTGGGTCACGGTCAGCGCGAGCACGAGCAGCACCAGCAGGACGGTGTGCCGGGCGAACGTCTTGCGCCAGCGGACGAGCGCGAGGGTGAACACGACGTACGGGAACGCCTCGGAGAGCACGATGAGCGGGCCGAGCCCCGTCATGTCCCTGGCCCGGTTCGCCTGGTCGGCCATCGTGTCGACGAAGCCGTCGATGCCGCCGAAGATGGCGATCTCGTAGCCCATCGCGGCGACGCTGAGCACCGCCAGGGCCAGGCCCGCCACGTAGAAGGTGGGCAGGTGCATCGTGGGCGGCCGGCGCTGCCGGCGGCGGGGCCGGCGGGGGAGGGCGAGCACCACCCGGTAGAGGCCCGTGCCGACCGCGTTGAGGATGCCGAGCATCCCGAGCGCGTCGCGCCAGACGGGCTGGTCGTAGATCCCCGTCACCCACTCGTCGAGGGCCACGTTCAGGATCGGCGCGAGGTAGAGGAACTGGAGCCCGAGCAGGCCCGCGCAGGCCCGCGGGTCGAACACGTCGACGCCCCGGCGGAACCAGCGCAGCGCCTCGGCGCCGACGAGGACGCCGGTGAGGGTCGTGGGCACCATGAACCAGTGGCGCAGGTCCGGTAGGCACACCATCAGCGCGATGCTCAGCGAGGTCACGAGAACGACGGCCAGGACGTTGTTGTCCACCGGCTTTCCCGTGGTCACCGGCCCGGTCGCGCGGAGCGCGTCGACGGGTCGTGCGGCGGGACCAGCCAGGGTCGTCATCGGATTCTCCTCGTGCGGCGGCGATGGGTGCGCCGGTGGCGTCGACACCCTCCTAACCAGGTCCGGCCCGGGAACGTTACTCAGCGCGACGGCCCCGGGGCCCGGAGGGATCCGTCCGGGTAGCCGGGGGCCGTACCGAGGAAAAGGCGGCTAATGCTCTGTTATGGGCGTTTCTTGGGCGCGGGTCGGTCGTTGCCCTGGGTGTTACGGGGGCGCACCGCCCGGCGACCCGGCTCACGGCTGCGGCGGCCGGGTCGCCGGCAGCGGCGGACGGATCGGATGACGAGATGCATGTAGTGATCATGGCCGGTGGCAAGGGAACGCGGCTGAAGCCGTACACGACCTCGCTGCCGAAGCCGCTGGTGCCGATCGGGGACAGCCACGCGATCCTGGAGATCGTCCTGCACCAGCTCGCGAGCTGCGGGTTCACCGACGTCACCCTGGCGATCAACCACCTCGGCTCGCTGATCCGCGCCTTCGTCGGCGACGGCTCCCGGTTCGGGCTGCGCGTGCGGTACGTGGAGGAGAGCGTCCCCCTGTCGACGATCGGGCCGCTGTTCGGCATCCGCGACCGGCTGCCCGAGCACTTCCTCGTGATGAACGGGGACGTGCTCACCGACCTCGACTACGGCGACCTGCTGCGCACCCACGCCGCCTCCGGGGCCCCGCTGACCGTGGCGACCTTCCACCGCACCGTGAAGATCGACTTCGGCGTGCTGTCGGTCGAGGACGGCCGGGTGGTCGAGTTCAGCGAGAAGCCCGTCCTCGACTACCACGTCAGCATGGGCGTCTACGGGCTGTCCGCGCGCACCATCGCCGCGTACCCGGCCGGGCTCGCGTTCGGCTTCGACCAACTCGTGCTGGACCTGCTCGACCGCGGCGAGCCGCCGGCGAGCTACCCGTTCGACGGGTACTGGCTCGACATCGGCCGACCCGAGGACTACGACGAGGCCAACCGGACGTTCGAGCGGCTCCGGCCGATCCTGCTGTCCCCGCGTACCCCGGAGCCGGTGTGACCACCGTCCTGGTCCTCGGCGGCTCCGGCTTCATCGGCGGGCACGTCCGCGCCGCCCTGCGCCCGCACGCGGCACTGGTCTGCCCCGGCCGGCGCGACATCGACCTCGTCGCCTGCGACGTCGGCGAGCTGGGCGCGCTGCTGCGCGCCGCCCGGCCCGACGCGGTGGTGGCCTGCACCGGCCGGCTGGACGGGCGGGCCGACGAGCTCGTCGCGGCGAACGTGTCGGTGACCGCGAAACTCGTCGAGGCCGTCGCGGCCGAGGCCCCCGGCGCGCGGCTGGTGCGGATCGGCTCCGCCGGGGAGTACGGGCCGGTGCCGCACGGGCACGCCGCCGCCGAGAGCGACGACGCGCGCCCGGTGAGCGAGTACGGCCTGACCCACCTGACCGCCACCCGGCTGGTCGAGCTGGCCGCCGCCGCGGGCCGGGTCGACGGCGTCACGCTGCGGGTGTTCAACCCGATCGGCCCCGGCCTGTCCGCCGACACCGTGCTCGGCCGGGTCGCCACGCTGCTGCGCCGCGCGAGGCCCGGCGATCCGGTCACCGTCGGCCCGCTCGCGGCCCACCGGGACTTCGTCGACGTCCGGGACGTGGCCGCCGCCGTGGCCGCCGCGGTCCGCGCGCGCCGGCTGCCGCAGCGGGTCTACAACGTCGCCAGCGGCCGGGCCGTGCCGGTGCGGGAGGCGGTCCGGCTGATGGCGGACGCGGCCGGCTTCACCGGCGCGGTACGCGAGGACCAGCCGGCGCCGGGCCGCTCGGCGGCGGTCGACTGGATGTGCGGCGACGTCTCCCGGGCCGCGCGCGACCTGGGCTGGGCGCCCTCCTACGACCTCGCCGAGTCGGTCAAGGCGAGCTGGGCCGCGACGGGCGCCTGACCGGTCCGCCCGCGCGGGCGCACCGGTGCACCGAGCACGACAACCGAGGGGAAGAAGACAACGTGTATCGCAGGATAGGGATCGTCGGTCTCGGCTACGTCGGGCTGACGCTGGCCGCCGCGCTGGCGCGCAAGGGGTTCGAGGTGCACGGGGTGGACGCGAACCCGGTCGTGCGGGCGGCGTTGCGCGGCGGCCGTCCACACATCTTCGAGCCGGGCATCGCCGACGTGTTCGCGACGCACGCCGGCCGTTCCGTGTTCGTCGACGACACGCTCCCGCCGGACCTGGACGCGGTGGTGCTCAGCGTCTCCACGCCGGTGGACGAGCGGACCCGGCAGCCCGACCTGACCAACCTCGCGGCGGCGGCGGCGCAGGTGGCCCGCTGGTGCGGCCCGCAGACGCTGGTGGTCGTCCGCAGCACCGTCCCCGTCGGGACGAGCCGGCGGGTGGTGCTGCCGGCGCTGACCGGGGCGTGGGGGCGGGCGCTGCTGGTGATGGCGCCGGAACGGACCATCCAGGGTCAGGCGCTGCGGGAACTGGTCGAGCTGCCCCAGGTCGTCGGCGGCGTGGACGACGAGAGCCTGCGCGCCGGCCTGGAGCTGTTCGGCGGGCTCGCCCGGCAGACCGTGCCGGTGTCCAGCCTGGAGGCCGCCGAGCTGGTCAAGCTCTCCAACAACTGCCACACCGACCTGATCTACTCGTTCGGCAACGAGGTGGCGCTGATCGCCGAGCGGCACGGCCTCGACCCGCTGGAGGTGATCCGGGCCGCGAACCTCGACTACCCCCGGCCGGACCTGAGCCGGCCCGGGTACGTCGGCGGCGGCTGCCTGTCGAAGGATCCGTACCTGATGGTGGCCAGCGCCGGAGCCGACGGCGCGTTCCTGGTCGGCGCGGCCCGCCGGCTCAACGAGCACCTGCCGGTGCACGTCGCCGAGACCGTCGTGGAGCTGATCCGGCAGCGGCGCGGCGACACCGTCGGCGCGAGGCTGGCCGTGCTGGGCTGGGCGTACAAGGGCTGGCCCCCCACCGACGACATGCGCGGCACGCCCATCGCCGCGATGATGCCGGTCTTCCGGGCGGCCGGGCTGGTCGTGGCCGGGCACGACCCGATGGTGCCCGACCAGGTGATCCGGGCCTACGGCGGCGAGCCGACCAGCCTGGACAAGGCGTTCTGCGACAGCGACGCGGTGCTCGTGGTCAACGACCACCCCGACTACCGGGCCCTGGAGGTCGGCGGCCTGCTCGCCGCCGGCGGGGCGGGCGTCGTCTACGACTCCTGGCGGATCCTCGACGAGGCGGCGGTCACCGCCGCCGGCGCGCGGTACGCCGGCATCGGCTACCTGCCCGCGCCCCGCGCCGCCGCCCCCACCGGCCAGGTGACCGCGTGAGGCGGGCGCTCGTCCTCGGCGGCGCGGGCTTCATCGGCCTGCACCTGACCGAGCGGCTGCTCGCCGACGGCCACCGGGTGGTCGTCGTCGACGACTTCTCCCGGGGCCGCGACGACGAGCGCCTCGGCGCGCTGCGGGACGACCCGGCCGTCGAGGTCGTCTCGGCGGACCTGACCCGGCCGCAGGCGTGGGCGGCGCTGCCGCGCGGCTGCGACGAGATCTACCTGCTCGCCGCCGTGGTCGGGGTGCGCAACGTCGAGGCCGATCCGACGCGGGTGATCCGGGTCAACACCCTGACGGCGCTGCACCTGCTCGACTGGGTCGAGCCCGGCGACCGGGTCTTCTTCAGCTCCACCAGCGAGGTGTACGCCGGAGGCGTCGACGCCCGCGTCGTGCCGGTGCCGACGGCCGAGGACGTCCCCGTCATGATCACCGACGTCACGGCGCCCCGGTTCTCGTACGCCATCAGCAAGCTGCTCGGCGAGGCCGCCTTCGTGCACGCCGCCCGCGCCCGACGCTGCGCCGCCACGGTCGGGCGCTTCCACAACGTCTACGGCCCGAGGATGGGCACGGACCACGTCATCCCGGAGATGTCGCTGCGCGCCCTCGACGGGGAGGACCCGTTCCGGGTGTGGGGCGCCGACCAGTACCGCGCGTTCTGCCACGTCGACGACGCGGTCGAGGCGGTGCTGCGGCTGATGCGCTGCCCGGCCGCGGCCGGCGAGATCGTGCACGTCGGCAACGACGCCGAGCAGACCAACATCGGCGACCTGGCCAAGCTGGTGCTGCGGGTCGCCGACGCGACGCCGGTCCTGCAACCGATGCCCGCGCCGCCCGGCTCGGTGCACCGCCGCTGCCCCGACCTGGCGACGCTGCGCCGGCTGACCGGCTTCGAGCCGGTGGTGCCGCTGGAGGACGGGGTGCGCCGGACGTTCGACTGGTACCGCGCCTGGCGCGCCGGCACGGTGGGTGCCCGCGGCCGGTGACGGGCGGACATGGCCGCGGCCCGCCTAACGGCGGGCCGTGGCCTCGCGCACCGACTGGTAGAAGGCGCGCCGCCGGGGCTCCAGGGAGTCCCGGGAGTAGCGCCGGGCGTGGGCGAGGTTGCGGGCCGAGGCGAACGCCATCCGGTCCGGGTCGGCCACCATCCGGGCGATCGCTTCCGCCAGCGCAGCGGGGTCGTCGGGGCCGACCAGGTCCTCGGGGGCCAGCAGCTCCGGGATCCCGCCGACGGCGGTGCCGATCGCCGGCAGCGCGCGGGCCATGGCCTCGATCAGCGCGCGGGGCAGCCCCTCGGTCCGCGACGGGACGACGGCCAGGTCGGCCGCGTCGAGTTGGGCGCGCAACGGCGCGCCGGGGGCCACCCAGCCGGCGAACGTCACCCGGTCGGCGACACCCCGCGCCTCGGCCAGGCCCGCCAGGTGCCCGGCGAACCGGCCGGCGCCGGCGTGCACGAGCCGGACGTCGACCCCGCGCGACGCCAGCCGGGCCACCGCCTCGACGAGCGTGTCGACGCCCTTGTAGAGCTGGTCCAGCGTCCCGATCGAGATGAGCGTGTGCCCGCCACCGGCGTCGGCCCGGACGGCGCGCGGGGCGTCGGCGAACGCCTCGGGCGGCAGGTCGATGCTCGACACGTTGGCCGTCGGCGCGTGGGGGGCCGCCGGGTAGCGGGCCTGGAGATAGTCCGCCGTCACGTAGGAGACGGCGACCGCCGAGCCGCACTCGCGGCGCAGCCGGGTCGCGAAGCGCTGGCGCAGCAGGGGCCGCAGCGGGTGCCGGACCACCCCCGGCGCGAGCACGTCGTACGGGTCGCCCACCACCTCCAGGGCGTACGGCAGGCCGTGCCGGCGGCGGACGCCGGCCAGCAGGGAGCCCAGCGCGGAGGGCACGCGCAGGATCACCGCGTCGTCGCGCCCGGCCGCGGTCGCCATGGCGCGGCCGATGGGCATCCGCTGGCGCAGGTACTGCTGCGGCCCGACGTAGTGCGGCACCGGGTGCACCGTGACCCCGGGGCCGTCCACCCGCAGCGCCGTCTCCGGCACCCCGGGCTGCGCGGCGACGCGGGCCACCACGCGCACCTCGTCGAAGGCGGTGAGGTAGCGCCGCCAGATGTCGTAGCCGTGGGAGTGCGTGGTCCAGACCCGGCCGTCGGGCGTGACGGCGTAGCGGTACTCGGTGGTGACGACGACCCTCATCTCGCCGGCACCCCCTTCACCACCGCGCCGGCCGGCACGTCGCGTACCACGCAGGCCGCCGCGCCGACGGTCGCGCCCGTGCCCACCCGGAGTCCCTGGAGGACCACCGCGCCCGCACCGATCAGCACGTCCGAGTCGAGCCGGCAGCCGCCGGAGACGGCGGCGAGCGGATTGACCGAGACGTGGTCGCCGACCACGCAGTCGTGGCCGACGGTCGCGTTCTGGTTCAGGTGCACGTGCCGGCCCAGCGTCACGTCGGTGGTCACCCGGGCGCCGGCGAACAGCACCGTCCCCTCGCCGACGCGGGCGTCCGCGCCGAGGGTGGCGTCCGGGTGGACCAGCACCGCCGACGGCAGGCCGTACGAGTCGATCCGGCGGGCGACCCGCCCGCGTGCCCGGGGATCGCCGACGCCGACCACCACGTGCGCGCCCCCGGCGTCGGCCAGGGACGACACCGGGCCGAGCCACGGCACGCCGAGCCGCTGCACCCGCTTGCGGTTCTCCTCCGCGGGGTCGTCGTCGACGAACCCGCGCACGTGCCAGACGGGGCCGCCGGGGGCCGCGTCGTTGACCGCCCGGACGATGCCGAGGATCTCCCGGCCGTGGCCGCCGCACCCGACGATCACCAGCTCCGGCCTCATCGGACGGGCTCCCGCGCGCGGTCGTCCACCGGGACGCCCCGGTACTCGTGGGCGGTCGCGCTGCCGGGGGCCGTGATGCCGTCGCGGCGCAGCACGGTGACCACCGTCCAGGCGAGGATGCGCAGGTCCAGCAGGAGGCTGCGGTGATCGACGTACCAGACGTCGAGCACGAAGCGCTCCTCCCAGGCGAGGGCGTTGCGTCCGCGTACCTGTGGCAGGCCGGTGACGCCCGGTCGGACCTCGTGGCGGCGGAACTGCTCGGCGGTGTAGCGCTGCACGTACTGCGGCAGCAGGGGACGCGGCCCGACCAGGCTCATGTCGCCCCGCAGCACGTTCCACAGCGAGGGCAGCTCGTCCAGGCTCGTGGCCCGCAGCCACCGGCCCAGCGGGGTGATCCGCCCGGCGTCGTGGACGGGGGACAGCGGGTCGCCCTCGGCCCGCATGGACCGGAACTTCACCAGCTCGAACAGCTCGCCGTGCAGCCCCGGACGGCGCTGGCGGAACAGGACCGGCCGCCCCATGGTCAGGGCGATGGCCAGGGCGGTCGCCGCCATCACCGGGGCGGCCAGGACGAGCAGCAGGGCCGCCACGGTCACGTCGAGAACCCGCTTGATCCGCTCGTAACGGTGTCGGTTCATCCCCGCTCCTCCAGGAGTTCCTCGAACACCTCGAAGAGCCGGTGGGCGTCGGCGTCGGTCGCGGCCCGGCAGGCGCGCAGCGGGAAGGACTCCCCGAGCGGGCCGACGTCGGGCTGGAGGAGCGCGATCCGGCCCGTCACGTCGGCTCGCCCGGGGACGTGGCGCGAGGCCAGACTGCGGGACGGCGAGCGTTCATGATGGACCCCCCGTGGCGATTTCATCCGACATTGCACTTTTATCAGTTGTGATGATGATAAAAGTGACCAATGGCCAAAGTGGCCGCAAAGGCCACGCCTCGCCGACGAGGCGTCGGACGTGCCCCGCGCCGCCCGGCGGACGTGCCCCGCGCCGGGCCGCCCCGGGCGGGCGCGTTCACCCCGGGGCCACGTGCCGCGTTACGGTGACGGCAGGCGGCGCGCGGAACACCAGCCGTCGCCCGCCTCGAGACGCAGGCTGAGCAGGGTCGCCAGGGGCACCGACTCGCCGTCCCGGCCGCCGCGCCCGACCACCAGCGGCGGCGGGGCAGGCTCCGGGTCCGCCCCGAACAGCCGCGCCCGCAGGCTGCGCGGCACGGCGAGCAGGTAGAAGCGGCCCTCGGTGTCCACGGCGCGGGTGCGGGCCCGGTCCACATACCAGCCGGTGATCCGGGTGCGGTAGTGGCCGCGCCCGTCGAAGCCGACCGCCCTCAGCCGCTCGCTGCGCAGCCCGCGCCGCAGCGCCTCGGCGGCGAAGCCGGCCACCAACTCCGCGGCCTCCGCCTGCTCCGCGGCGCGCTGCTCGGCGGCAGCCGCCGCGTGCGCCCGCACCGCGTGGCGCTGCCGCTCCCGCCACTGAAGGCCGTCGTCCTCACCCACGCCGCCGACGGTACGCGCGCCGCCACGTGCACGCCTCACCGGCCGGGCTCCCGGTCACGCTGCCGAGCTGAGTCGTCCGCGACATCGGCTCGGCAGCGCGCCCGCACCCTCAGGCCAGGCCGGCGCGGCGCAGCGCGTCCGCCATGGCGTTGTTGGCCGACGCCGGGGCTCCTCCGCCCCCGCGCCCCTGCCGCTGCGACGGCCCGCCGCGCGAGCCGCCCCGGTCGCCGCGCTGACCTGCGCCGCGTTGCCCGCCCTGCCCCCCGCCGCCCTGACCACTGCCGCGTTGCCCGCCGCCCTGACTTCCGCCGCCCTGGCCGACGGCGGGCATCTCGTCGTCGAGCCGCAGCGTCAGCGAGATCCGCTTGCGCGGCACGTCGACGTCGAGCACCTTCACCCGGACCACGTCGCCGGACTTCACCACGTCGCGCGGGTCCTTGACGAACGTGCGGGACATCGCCGAGACGTGCACCAGGCCGTCCTGGTGCACCCCGACGTCGACGAACGCGCCGAACGCCGCCACGTTGGTGACCACGCCCTCCAGGATCATGCCGGGCGTCAGGTCGGAGATCTTCTCCACGCCCTCGACGAACGTGGCGGTGCGGAACTCCGGCCGCGGGTCCCGGCCGGGCTTCTCCAGCTCCGCCAGGATGTCGGTGACGGTGGGCAGGCCGAACGTGTCGTCGACGAAGTCGGCGGCCCGCAACCCGCGCAGGATGGCGCTCTGCCCGATCAGGGAGCGCAGGTCCTGCCCGGTGCGGGCCAGGATCCGGCGGACCACCGGGTACGCCTCCGGGTGCACGCTGGAGGAGTCGAGCGGGTCGTCCCCGCCGGGGATGCGCAGGAAGCCGGCGCACTGCTCGAACGCCTTCGGGCCGAGCCGGGACACCTTCTTCAGCTCGCCCCGGGAGCGGAACGGGCCGTTGGCGTCCCGGTGCAGCACGATGTTCTCCGCCAGCCCCGCCCCGATGCCGGAGACCCGGGTGAGCAGCGGCGCGGAGGCGGTGTTGACGTCCACGCCGACGGCGTTCACGCAGTCCTCGACCACGGCGTCGAGCGAGCGGGAGAGCTTCACCTCGGACAGGTCGTGCTGGTATTGCCCGACGCCGATCGAACGGGGGTCGATCTTGACCAGCTCGGCGAGCGGGTCCTGCAACCGGCGGGCGATGGAGACCGCCCCGCGCAGCGACACGTCCAGCCCGGGCAGCTCCTGCGAGGCGTACGCCGACGCCGAGTAGACCGACGCCCCGGCCTCCGAGACGACCACCTTGGTCAGCTTCAGCTCCGGGTGCCGCTTGATCAGGTCACCGGCGAGCCTGTCGGTCTCCCGGCTGGCGGTGCCGTTGCCGATGGCGACCAGCTCCACGCCGTGCGCCCCGGCCAGCCGCGCGAGGGTGTCGATCGAGGCGTCCCACTGCCGGCGCGGCTCGTGCGGGTAGATCGTGTCGGTGGCGACGACCTTGCCGGTGGCGTCGACCACCGCCACCTTGACGCCGGTGCGCAGGCCCGGGTCGAGGCCCATCGTCGGCCGGGTGCCGGCCGGCGCGGCGAGCAGCAGGTCGCGCAGGTTGGTGGCGAAGACCCGCACGGCCTCCTCCTCGGCCGCCTGCCACAGCCGCATCCGCAGGTCCGCACCGAGGTGGATGAGGATGCGGGTGCGCCAGGCCCAGCGCACCGTGTCGGTCAGCCACCTGTCGCCGGGCCGCCCGGAGTCGCTGACCCCGAACCGGCCGGCGATCGCCGCCTCGTAGCGCGTCGGGCCGGTGACCGGGGCGTCGGAGTCGCCCTCGGGCTCCGGGTCCATCGTCAGGTCGAGCACGCCCTCCTTCTCGCCCCGGAACATCGCCAGGATCCGGTGCGAGGGCAGCTTCGCGTACGGCTCGGCGAAGTCGAAGTAGTCGGCGAACTTGGCGCCGGCGGACTCCTGGCCGTCGCGTACCCGGGAGACCAGCCGGCCCCGCGACCACATCTGCTCGCGCAGCGTGCCGATCAGGTCGGCGTCCTCGGCGAAGCGCTCCACCAGGATGGCCCGCGCGCCGTCCAGCGCGGCGGCGGCGTCGGCCACCCCCTTGTCCGCGTCGACGAAGCCGGCGGCCCGCTGCCTCGGGTCCTCGCTCGGGTCGGCCAGCAGCGCGTCGGCGAGCGGCTCCAGGCCGGCCTCGCGGGCGATCTGGGCCCGGGTGCGCCGCTTCGGTTTGAACGGCAGGTAGATGTCCTCCAGCCGGGACTTCGAGTCGGCCGCCATGATCTGCGCTTCCAGCGCCTCGTCGAGCTTGCCCTGGCCGCGGATGGACTCCAGCACCGCGGCGCGGCGCTCGTCCAGCTCGCGCAGGTAGCGCAGCCGCTCCTCCAGGGTGCGCAGCTGGGCGTCGTCGAGCAGGCCGGTGGCCTCCTTGCGGTAGCGGGCGATGAACGGCACGGTGGCGCCGCCGTCGAGCAGCTCCACGGCCGCCCGGACCTGACGTTCGGCGACGCCGAGCTCGTCGGCGATCCGCTGGTGCACAGACTGGGTCACGATCTTCATCCGCCTTCGTGTGGGTTCCGCCCTGCATTGTGCCGCCCACCCCCGACGCCGCGCGGCACCCCCGCCGGTGCCGAGGCGGCGTGCGCCGCCGCCGGCTGCGCTAGCGTGGCGATCATGGAACATCCCGCTGACCCGCGGGCGCGGCGGCTCTTCGGCGGCAGCGCGCGGGCCCTCGGCGACCTCGCCGCCAGCCCGTTCCGGGCCGACCGGGACCGGATCGTGGCCTCGCCCTTCTTCGCCCGCCTCGGCGGGGTCACCCAGGTGATCAGCCCGGGCGGCTCCGGCCTGCTGGTGCACAACCGGCTCACCCACAGCCTCAAGGTGGCCCAGGTCTCCCGCGCCATCGCCGAGCGGCTCACCGCCGACGTGCGGTGGCGGGACCTGCTGAACTCCCTCGGCGGTTGCGACCCCGACGTGGTGGAGGCCGCCGCCCTCGCCCACGACCTCGGGCACCCGCCGTTCGGGCACCTCGGGGAGCGGGTGCTCGACCGGCTGGCCCGCCAGCGGCTGGGCCTCGCCGACGGCTTCGAGGGCAACGCGCAGTCGTACCGGATCGTCACCAGCACCGAGATCCGCGGCGCGGCAACCACCGGCCTGGACCTGACGGCGGCGGTCCGGGCGGCCCTGCTGAAATACCCGTGGACCCGGCTGGACCATCCGGACCCGCACCCCCGGCACCTCGTCCCGCCGCCCCGGGGCGCCGCCGCGCCCGCCGACGACCCGGACAGCGGGTCGGCGAAGTTCGGCGCGTACCGCACGGAGCTGGCCGACCTGCGCCAGGCCCGGGAGCCGTTCGCCGGGCGGATCGCCGACTGGCAGCAGACCGTGGAGGCGTCGGTGATGGACACCGCCGACGACATCGCGTACGCCATCCACGACGTGGAGGACTTCTACCGGGTCGGTGTGCTCCAGCAGGGCGCGGTGGCCGCCGAGCTGATGGCCTGGCAGCGGGAGCACGGGCACTTCCGGGCCGTCACCGACCCGGCGTTGGACGGGGTGGGCCGGCGGCCCGGGGCGGCCATCGAGCGGCTGCGCCGGCAACTGCACCGCAAGGACGCCTGGATCGCCGACGACGAGTCGTTCGCCGCCGCCGTCGAGCACGTCCGGCAGGAGCTGGTCGAGGGGCTGCTCGCGCTGCCGTTCGACGGCTCGATCGAGGCGGAACAGTACGTGGCCCGGTTCTCCGCCCGGTGGACCACCCGGTTCGTCGACGCCATCACCGTGACCGAGGCCCCGTCGGTGCGTTCCGGGCACGTGCTGCTCGCCCCGGCCCAGTGGCACGAGGTGCAGGTGCTCAAGTTCGTCCACCATCGGTTCGTGCTGGCCCGCCCCGACCTGGCCCTGCACCAGCGGGGACAGGCGCGGCTGCTCGGCACCCTCGTCGAGGCGCTGTGGGAGTGGCTGCTCGACCCGGAGGAGGAGTCGAGGCTGCCGCGCCGGCTGCACGACCTGGTCGAGCTGGCCGAGGCGGAGCTGCACCCGCGTACGCCGGACCGGCTCGGCCGGGCCCGGGGCCGGGCCATCATCGACTTCGTCGCGCAGCTCAGCGACGGCCAGGCGGTCGCGATGCTCGACGCGTTGTCAGGCCGCTCCGGCGCGCTGTGGACCGACGCCTTCGTGCTCTGACCGCCCGGCCGGTTGCGCGGTCGATCAGTCGCGACGAAGCGGACAATATGCATCTTTCTGGCGTTTCCCTGTACTCTGGGCCTTCGTTGAACCGGATGCCGTGCAGCTCGGCGGCCCGTGACCGTCCGCAGTGGCTGCTGCGCGGAGCCAGGATGGCCGGCGCCGCTCCAAGAAATAGGAGAACTTGGATGACTTGCTCGACTGTTGGTCGCCGTGTGCTGATCACCGGAGGGACCGGCTCGTTCGGCCAGACGATGGCGCGGCGGCTGCTGGACCGCGACGTCGCGGAGGTGCGCGTCCTCAGCCGGGACGAGGCCAAGCAGGACGTCATGCGCCGGACCCTCGCCGACGACCGGGTCTCCTACCACCTGGGTGACGTCCGGGACCTCGACAGCGTCCTGCGCGCCACCCGGGGGGTCGACTTCGTCTTCCACGCCGCGGCGCTCAAGCAGGTCCCGTCCTGCGAGTTCTTCCCGCTGGAGGCGTTCCGGACCAACGTGGTGGGCAGCGCGAACGTGATCGAGGCGGCGGATCGGCACGGGGTCGGTTCCGTCGTGATGCTGAGCACCGACAAGGCGGTCCACCCGGTCAGCGCGATGGGCATGAGCAAGGGGATGATGGAGAAGCTGGCGCAGGCCCACGCCCGGGGCGGCACGGGCGGCGCGACGGTCGTCTCCTGCGTGCGGTACGGCAACGTCATGTATTCGCGGGGCTCGGTGATTCCGATCTTCATCGAGCAGATCAAGGCCGGGGTGGTGCCAACCGTCACCGATCCCGACATGACGCGGTTCATGATGTCGTTGGCCGACTCCGTGGAGCTGGTCGAGCACGCGTTCCAGCACGCCCGACCCGGCGACATCTTCGTCCGCAAGGCCGGTGCCTGCACGGTGGGGGACCTCGTCGTCGCCCTGTGCCAGCTCTTCGACGTCCCCCCGAAATACGACGTGATCGGCGTCCGCCACGGCGAGAAGCAGTTCGAGACGATGGCCAGCCGCGAGGAGTTGGCCCGCGCCGAGGACTTCGGCGACTTCTACCGGCTGCCCGTCGACGCCAGGAGGCTCAGCTACGCGTCCTACGTCAGCGAGGGCCGGATCGGGCTGCCGGCGCTGCCCGAGCTCAGTTCCGCCACCGCCCGGCGGCTGGACGTGCCGGAGATCATGGAACTGCTGCTCACCCTCCCGCAGGTCCGGACGGAACTGGCCCTGTACGACCCGGCGCTGGCGCGGTGACCGGCACGCCCTGACCGGGCCCGGCCGGGCCAGCCAGAGGGACGGGCCACAGTCGGAGCACGGGGGGTTGCCCGCCTGCCCCACGCTGTCGCCCGGCGCACGCCCGGGCGGTCACCGGTGTCGACCCAGGAACTCCTCGATCAGCCCCAGGACGCGATCGGCGTCGACGCCGGGGAGGGTGGAGCCGCTGGGCAGCGAGATGCTGTCGGCGAAGAGGCGGTCCGCCGCGCCGGTCACCGCCGCCCACCGGCCGAGGTGGGCCGGCTGCCGGTGCATCGGCTTGAACATGGGGCGGGTCTCGATGTCGTGTGCCGCCAGGTGTTCACCGAGGTCGCGGGCCCGCCAACCGGCCGTCGCCGGATCCACCACGAGCGAGGTCAGCCAGCAGTTCGAGCCGGCGTCCCCGTCGCCGAGGATGCGCGTACCCGGCGTCGAGGCGAAGACCTTGGCGTAGCGTTCCCGCACCGCGCGCCGCCGTTCGATCATCCCGTCGAGGCGGCGCAACTGGGCCCGGCCGAGGGCCGCGAGCACGTTGCTCAGCCGGTAGTTGTAGCCGACGTCGCAGTGCTCGTAGTGCGCGACCGGCTCCCGGGCCTGCGTCGAGAGCCGCCGGGCGCGGCTGATCAGCCCGGCGTCCTCGGAGACCAGCATGCCGCCGCTCGACGTCGTCATGATCTTGTTGCCGTTGAACGAGAAGATGCCCACCCGCCCGAAGCTCCCGGCGTGCCGACCCTGGTACGTGGAGCCGAGAGCCTGGGCCGAGTCCTCGACCACCGGCACGCCCGCTGCCGCGCAGACCGGCAGCAACCGGGCGTAGTCGGCACAGACGCCGTTGATGTCCACCGCCACCACTGCGGCGATCCGCCGGCCCTGGCGGCGCAGGTCGTCGAGCAGGTCGGGCAGCAGGTCGACGTCCACGTTCCCGGTCGCCGGGTCGCAGTCGACGAAGACCGGGTCCGCCCCGGTGTACGTCACCGCGTTGGCGGTCGCCACGAACGTCAGCGTCGGCACCACCACGACGGTCCCGGGCCCCGCGCCGACCGCGAGCAGGGCGAGATGCAGCGCGGCCGTCCCGCTGCTGACCCCCACCGCGTGGCCGCAGCCCACCCGCTCGGCCACCTCACGCTCGAACGCGTCCAGGTCGGGGCCGGTCGGCGCCACCCAACCCGACCGCATCGCCGCGACGACGAGGGCCTCCTCGGCGGGACCGACGTCGGGCGGGGAGAGGTGGATCCGCCGGACGGTAGGGCGGCCTCCGCAGTACTGATCCACCATCAGGGCCTCCGGGCGACAGGTACGTGGTGATCCGTGGCGCTCACACCCAGTTAACCGAGATCGCGCCTGGACGTTACGGAACCGGCACGTCGGCGGCGGCGCGGTCCGAGGGACGACGCCCCGTCACCATGTCGGCCACCAACTCCGCCGCCGCCGTGCGGTCGAAGGCGCGCAGCGCGTGCTCCCGCGCGCGGCGACCCATGGCGGCGAGCTCCCCGGCGACGAACGCGCGGTGGGCGGTCGAGAGCGCCTCCCGCAGGGCCGCCGGGTCGCCCCGTGGCACGATCCAGCCGAAGCTGTCGTCCACCGCCTCGGGCAGCCCCCCGGCGTCGCTGACGATGCTGGGGCGGCCCATGGCGGACGCCTCGCGCACCACCCCGTTGCTGCCCTCCGACAGCGACGGCGTCACGTTGACGTCGGCGGCCAGGAAGTAGGGGCGCAGGTCGGGCAGGCGGCCCAACCACACGACGCTCCGGTCGTCGGCGAACCTGTCCATCAGCCCCCTGCGGTGCGCCTCGCCGGCCTCGGTGAAGCCCACCCCCACCATCAGCAGCCTCGACCGTGGGTGCGCGGCGCGGAAGTCGCGCCACGCCTCCAGCAGAACGTCGTGGCCCTTGATGTTCTGGCCGGCGAACGCGATCCGTTTCGGCGAGTACGTGTTGGCCACCATGAGCACGACGAAGACGTCGTCGTCGAGGCCGAGCTCCGCCCGGACCGAGGCGCGGGCCGAGGCGGCGGGGCCGGGCGTCCTGACCCGGGCGGGGTCGAAGTGGCCCAGGTCGACGCCGTACTGGGCCACCGGCCGCCGCTGCGGCGGGCAGCCGAGGGCCTGGTAATGCGTCGAGATGTGCTGGGTGCAGCAGATGATGAGGTCGTCCAGCCGCCACAGCAGGCGCTCCACGGGACGGACCACCGGCGATTCCAGGTAGAGCGGCCCGGCGACCATGTGCACCCGGCGCAGCGGAAGCCGGAACGCCGCTATCCGGGCGGCCAGGGCCGCCGCGTACAGGTGGTAGTTGAGCACGTCCAGCCGGAGCCCGCGCAACAGCCGGCGCAGCCGCCACAGGCCCCGCACCGCCCCCAGGGTGGGGCGGAACCGGAAGTCGAAGGGGGAGTCCAGCGTCTCGACGCCGCGCTCCCGTAACCGCTCCCGCAGCGCGCCCGGCCCCGGAGGGAGGATCGCGATCACCTCGTGGCCGCGCCGCCGCAGCTCGTCGACCTGGGGGAGCGTCCAGAGGCAGCCCTCGGCCGTGCGCAGCAGGATGGCGATGCGAAGGTTGCCCACGACCGTGTCCTTGTCGTCTCCTCTGCGAACGGCGACGCCCGGGTGCGGGCGACACCTGTTCGCGACGGGTGCCGGTAACGGCGACTAGGTCTGGTCCAACGAGGGGAGCCGGCCGGGGTTACGAGCCGGCCCGTGCGCCGGGCGGGCCGCGACGGGCTGCCGGCCGGCTCAGGCGATCGCCTGCCACCAGCCGTCGACCGCCGGCGGGTCGTCGACGACCACCCGCTCGCCGGGGCGGGGCACCGCCAGCCGTACGTCGCGGGCCTTCGCCTCCGCCCACAGCCGGTCCACCGGCTCCGACCAGTCGTGCAGGGCCAGGTTGAACGTCGCCCAGTGCACCGGCAGGAGCAGCCCGCCGCGCAGGTCGAGGTGGGCGGCGACGGCCTCCTCCGGAAACATGTGGATGCTCGGCCACGCCCGGTCGTACGCGCCGATCTGGATCAGCGTCACGTCGAACGGGCCGTGCTCGGCGCCGATCTCGGCGTACCCGTCGAAGTAGCCGGAGTCGCCGGTGTAGAAGACCCGGCGGTGGGCCCCGGCCACCACCCAGGAGCTCCACAGCGTGCCGTCGCGGCGCAGCCCCCGGCCGGAGAAGTGCTGGGCGGCGGTCGCCGTGATCGTCAGCCCGCTCACCCGGTGGCTCTCCGCCCAGTCCAGCTCGACGATCCGGTCCTCCGGCACGCCCCACCGCTCCAGGTGCGCCCCGACCCCCAACGGCACCACGAACGGCGCGGACTGGCCGGCGGTCAGCGCCCGCACGGTGGCCATGTCGAGGTGGTCGTAGTGGTCGTGGGAGATCACGATCGCGTCCACGGCGGGCAGCTCGTGCAGGCCCACCGGCGGCTCGTGCAGCCGGCGCGGCCCGACCAGCGCCGACGGCGAGCACCGGTCGCTCCACACCGGGTCGACCAGCACCCGGTGGCCCTCGATCTCGATCAGCGCGGAGGCGTGCCCATACCAGACGACGCCGAGCTCGCGCTCGGTGGCGGCGGTGGCCGGCGGGTCGGCCGGGCGCAGCAGCGGCACGGCGGCGCTGGGCCGGCGCTTCTGCTTGCCGAAGATCAGCTCGCGGACCAGGTTGCGGTCGGGTGAGCCGGCCATCGTCCGGGTGCTCGCCCGGTTGCGGAAGGCGCCGTCGCGGAACTGCGGTGAGCGGGCCGCCCGCTCGGCGCGGGCCCCGCTGAGCCGCCCGCCGAGGGCGGCCGGCACGTCCCGGGCCACCCAGGCCAGGCCGGCCAGGGCGGCGAGCCCGGCCGCGCCGCGCAGCCGCCGCGCCAACGCCCGCTGGGCGGCCTGTTCCGCTGGTGCCTCCATCGTGTCCCGCCCCCTCCGCCGATGCCCCGCAGTACACCGTAGTCCGCCACCGCACCCGCGCGCCCGGAGGCCGGTCGCGCGGGTGCGGCCCGGTCGCCGCGTGGCGTGGTCAGCCGCCGTTGCTGGGCCGCTGGACGACGGCCCGGTGGGTGGGGCCGACGCCGGCCAGCCCCGCGACGGCGGTCAGGAAGACGCGGCCCATCCGGGCCCGGGCCTGCACCGCCGGGTGGGTCGCGCCGAAGTCGCCCGCGCCGGCCTGCCCGTCGGCGAACAGGGCGTACGTCAGCACCGGCGCGCCGGTGGCGTCGAAGACGATCCCGGCCTCGTGCCGGGCGGTCTCGAACCAGCCCGCCTTGGTGGCGACCCGGGCCCGCTCGGCCGAGGACATCTCGCGCCGCACCCCGTCGGTGAACGCGATGGGGGAGCGCAGCAGGCCGAGCAGGAACGCCGTCGAGGACGCCGACAGCAGCGTGCCGCCCACCAGCTTCCGCAGCAGGTCGTGCGTCTCCCGGGGGGTGCTCGTGCCGAGATAGAACCGGTTCGGGTTGGCCACCGGCTGCACCTGCGTGTTCGGGAAGCCCTTCGCGACGAGGATCTGGTTCAGCTCGGCGGCCGGGCAGACCAGGCCGCAGAGCCGCACGGCGGTGTCGTCGGAGACCGTCAGCAGGGCCGCCAGCGCGTGCCCCAGGGTGACGCTGCTCGGGTACGCGCCGTCGAGGCTGAAGATGCCGTCCCCGCCGGGGATCACGATGGACGCGGTCACGTCGACCCGCTGGGCGAGCGTGAGCAGCCCCCGGTCGACCTTGTCCAGCACCGCCACGGCCACGGCGATCTTGTTGACGCTGTACGCCTCGATCCGCCGGTCCGCCTCGTCCGCGACGGCCGCCAGCGGCGCGGCGGCGCCGTTGGCGACGCTCACGTACGCCTGCCAGTTGCCCCCGGCCCGCGCGGTCTCCTGCGCGTAGCTCGCGGCGACCTGGGCGGCGGCCTCGGCCGGGGTGGCCGCCACGCGGGGCCGGCCGGCGGCGGACGCGGGCGCGGCGGCGCCGAGCACCGTGCCGGCGGTGGCCACCGTGCCGATGCCCAGCGCGGCCCTGCGGTTCACTCTGATCGTCACTCGTCTCTCCCCGTGGGTGATCGTGGATCGCCTGTCCCGCCACCCTAGGCGAAGTCGTCGCTGACCGTGGCCCCTGCCGTCGCTCATCGTGAGCGACGCGACCGCTCGGGTCACGGCGCGAGCACGACCTTGACGCAGCCGTCCTCCTTCTTCTGGAACATCTCGTACGCCTGCGGCGCGCGGGCCAGCGGCATCCGGTGGGTCCGCAGGTCCGCCACGCCCAGCGGGTCGTCGTCGCCGGCGAGCAGCGGAACGATCTCGTCGGTCCACCGGCGCACGTGGCACTGCCCCATGCGGAGCTGGACGCCCCGGTCGAACATCTCCATCAGCGGCAGCGGGTCGACCTCGCCGCCGTAGACGCCGGAGATCGAGACGGTGCCGCCCCGGCGGACCGCCTTGAGGGCGGCCTTGAGCACCGTCAGCCGGTCCACGCCGGCCCGGTCGATCATCGCGTCGGCCAGCCGGTCCGGCAGCAGGCCGGCGGCGGTCTGGGCGAGCTTGCCCGAGGTGGAGCCGTGCGCCTCCATGCCGACGGCGTCGATCACGGCGTCGGGGCCGCGCCCGTCGACCAGGTCGATCAGCGCGCCCGGCACGTCGTCGAGCTGGCTGACGTCGAGCGTCTCGACGCCGTGCCGGCGGGCCATCTCCAGCCGCTCCGGCACCAGGTCCAGGCCGATCACCCTGCCCGCGCCGAGGTGCCGGCCGATCCGGGCGCAGAACTGCCCGACCGGGCCGAGCCCGAACACGGCGAGGGTGCCGCCGGGCGGGGTGTCGGCGTACCGCACCGCCTGCCAGGCGGTGGGCAGGATGTCGGACAGGTACAGCCACCGCTCGTCCGGGCCGGCCTGCGGGACCTTGATCGGGCCGAACTGGGCGTGCGGCACCCGCAGGTACTCGGCCTGCCCGCCGGGCACCGACCCGTACAGCGAGGTGTAGCCGAACAGCGCCGCGCCCTTGCCCTCGGCGGTGACCTGGGTGGTCTCGCACTGGGCGTAGAGCTGCCGGTCGCACGTCCAGCACGATCCGCAGGCGATGTTGAACGGGATCACCACCCGGTCGCCCGGCTTCAGCCGGGTCACCCCGGACCCGACCTCCTCCACGATGCCCATCGGCTCGTGGCCGAGGACGTCGCCGGGCTTGAGGTACGGCCCGAGCACCTCGTACAGGTGCAGATCGGATCCGCAGATCGCGGTGGAGGTGATCCGGACGATCGCGTCCGTCGGCTCCTCGATGCGCGGGTCGGGTACGTCCTCGACCCGGACGTCCCGCTTGCCCTGCCAGGTGAGTGCCTTCATGCCCGTGTGTCCCCTCTTCGGTGTGCCGTCCGTCCCTCGGACTGCTACCCGGCTTCCGGGGCCTGAACCGCTCGGGCGGGGCGACGGGCCGGACGTGGACGCGCTCGGGCGGGGCGCGGGGAGGCCGGGGGCTGGGGGACGGGACTGGGGACTGCCGGTCGGGCCTAGGAGCTGTCGGGCCTTGGGAGCTGATGTCGTGGATGACTCGCGGCTCACCGGCGCGCCAGCTCACCGGCGTGCGATCTGACCGGCGTGCGATCTGACCGGCGTGCGACCTGACTGGCGTGCGACCTGACCGGCGCGCCAGCTGACCAGCGTGCGATCTGACCGGCGCGCCAGCTCACGGGTGTGCGACCTGACCGGCGTGCGACCTGACCGGCGCGCCAGCTCACCGGCGCGTCGGCGTCCGGCGGGCTGCGGCGTGATGTCGCAGACGACTCAGCTCCCAAGGGCCCGGCCGAGGTGGCGCTCCCGCGACTGCGGCTGCCGGGAACGGAGCCGGCCGCCGGCCCGCAGCGGGCCGGCGGCCGGCGGGCGGCGGGGTCAGGAGCCGGGGGTGCCGCCCCGCTTGGCGGTGGCCGCCAGGTAGTCGCGGTTGAGCCGGCCGATGGTGTTCAGCGGGATGCCCTTCGGGCAGACCGCGGTGCACTCGCCGGTGTTGGTGCAGCCGCCGAAGCCCGCCTCGTCGTGCGCGTCGACCATGCCGAGGACCCGGGTGTACCGCTCGGGCTGGCCCTGCGGCAGCAGCGAGAGCTGGGTGACCTTGGCGGCGGTGAACAGCATGCCGGAGCCGTTCGGGCAGGCCGCCACGCAGGCCCCGCAGCCGATGCAGGCGGCCGAGGAGAAGGCGGCGTCGGCGTCGGCCTTGGCGACCGGCACGGAGTGGGCCTCGGGGGCGCTGCCGGTCGGCGCGGTGATGTACCCGCCGGCAGCGATGATCTTGTCGAAGGCGCCCCGGTCGACCACCAGATCCTTGATCACCGGGAAGGCCCGCGCCCGCCACGGCTCGATGTCGATCGTGTCGCCGTCGGAGAACTGCCGCATGTGCAACTGGCAGGCGGTGGTGCCGCGCTGCGGGCCGTGCGCGTCACCGTTGATCATGAGGCCGCACATGCCGCAGATTCCCTCGCGGCAGTCGTGGTCGAACGCCACCGGCTCCTCGCCGGAGAGTATCAGCCGCTCGTTGAGCACGTCGAGCATCTCCAGGAACGACATGTCGGGGGAGACGTCGTCGACCTGGTAGGTCACCATCCGGCCCTTGTCGGCGGGGCCGGACTGGCGCCAGATGCGCAGGGTCAGGTTCACTTGTAGCTCCGCTGCGTCGGGTGCACGTACTCGAACTTGAGGTCTTCCTTGTGCAGCACGGCCGGCTCGTCGCCGCCGGTGTACTCCCAGGCCGCCACGTAGGCGAACCGGTCGTCGTCGCGCTGCGCCTCGCCGTCGGGGGTCTGGTGCTCGGCCCGGAAGTGGCCGCCGCAGGACTCCTCGCGGTGCAGCGCGTCGACGCACATCAGCTCGGCCAGCTCGAAGAAGTCGGCCACCCGGCCGGCCTTCTCCAGCGACTGGTTGAGCCCGTCGCCGTCGCCGGGGACGCGGACCCGCTTCCAGAACTCCCCGCGCAGCGCCCGGATCTCGTCGATGGCCTTGCGCAGCCCGGCCTCGCTGCGCTCCATGCCGCAGTGCTCCCACATGATCTGGCCCAGCTCGCGGTGGAACGAGTCGACCGTCCGGTCGCCGTCGACGGCGAGCAGCCGCCGGATCCGGTCCTCGACGTCGCGCCGCGCCGCCACGGCCTCCGGGTGGCTGGCGTCGACCCGCTCGAACGGCCCGGCCGCCAGGTAGTTGGCGATCGTGTTGGGCAGCACGAAGTAGCCGTCGGCGAGGCCCTGCATCAGCGCGGACGCGCCGAGCCGGTTCGCGCCGTGGTCGGAGAAGTTCGCCTCGCCGATGACGAACAGGCCGGGGACGGTCGACTGGAGGTCGTAGTCGACCCAGAGGCCGCCCATCGTGTAGTGCACGGCGGGGTAGATCCGCATCGGCACCTCGTACGGGTCCTCGCCGGTGATCCGCTCGTACATCTCGAAGAGGTTGCCGTACTTGGCCTCGATGGCCTTGCGGCCGAGGCGGTCGATGGCGTCGGCGAAGTCGAGGTAGACGCCGAGCCCGCCGGGGCCCACGCCGCGCCCGGCGTCGCAGACGTTCTTCGCCGCCCGGGAGGCGATGTCGCGGGGCACCAGGTTGCCGAAGGACGGGTAGATCCGTTCGAGGTAGTAGTCCCGCTCGTCCTCGGGGATGTCCTTGGGGGCGCGGTCGTCGCCCTTGGCCTTCGGCACCCACACCCTGCCGTCGTTGCGCAGCGACTCGCTCATCAGCGTCAGCTTCGACTGGTGGTCGCCGGAGACGGGGATGCAGGTCGGGTGGATCTGCGTGTAGCAGGGGTTGGCGAAGTACGCGCCCTTGCGGTGCGCCCGCCAGGTGGCGGTGACGTTGCAGCCCTTGGCGTTGGTGGAGAGGTAGAAGACGTTGCCGTAGCCGCCGGAGGCCAGCACCACCGCGTCGGCGAACTCGCTGGTGATCTCGCCGGTGACCAGGTCCCGCACGACGATGCCCCGGGCGCGGCCGTCGACGACGATCAGCTCCAGCATCTCGTGTCGGGCGTGCATCTCCACGTTGCCCAGCCCGATCTGCCGCTCCAGGGCCTGGTACGCCCCGAGCAGGAGCTGCTGGCCCGTCTGGCCCCGCGCGTAGAAGGTGCGCTGCACCTGCGCGCCGCCGAAGGAGCGGGTGTCGAGCAGGCCGCCGTACTCGCGGGCGAACGGCACGCCCTGGGCGACGCACTGGTCGATGATGTTGACCGAGACCTCGGCCAGCCGGTGCACGTTGGACTCGCGGGAGCGGAAGTCGCCGCCCTTGACGGTGTCGTAGAACAGCCGGTGCACCGAGTCGCCGTCGTTGCGGTAGTTCTTGGCGGCGTTGATGCCGCCCTGCGCGGCGATCGAGTGGGCCCGGCGCGGGCTGTCCTGGTAGCAGTACGACCGGACCCGGTAGCCCTGTTCGGCGAGCGTGGCGGCGGCCGAGCCGCCGGCCAGGCCGGTGCCGACCACGATCACCGTCAGCTTGCGGCGGTTGGCCGGGTTGACCAGCTTGGCCTCGAAACGACGGCGCTCCCAGCGGGTCTCGATCGGGCCCTGCGGGGCCCGGGCGTCGGCGATCGGGTCGCCCTCGGTGAACAGGTCCATGGTCAGGCCACCAATCCGGTGAGTACGGCGAAGGGGACCACGAGGTAGCCGGCGCAGAGCACGACGGCGAAGCCCAGCGCGGCGGCGCGCGCCCGGCGCTCGCCGGCGGGGGTCTGCTGGCCGAGGCTGCGGAACGCGCTGAACGCGCCGTGGCGCAGGTGGAAGCCGAGCGCCACGACCGCCAGGGTGTAGAAGAGGGTGACGTACCACCGGTCCGGTGCGAAGTCGGCGACCACGTTGGCGTACGGGCGGCCGGGAACGCCCTCGGGGTTCAGGTGGCCGGTGGTCAGGTCCAGGATGTGGTAGATCACGAAGAGCAGGATGATCACGCCGCCCCAGCGCATCGTGCGGGCCGCGTAGCTGCCGTTGACCTTTTTGCGGTGCGCGTACCGGACCGGGCGGGCGGCGCGGGCGCGCACCGCGAGCACCGTGGCGGCCCCGATGTGGGCCAGCACGGCCGCCAGCAGGGCGGTGCGCTGGATCCACAGGAACCAGGTCGACGGCAGCAGCGGGGTGCCGATCTCGCGCAGCCAGTGCGCGTAGTGGTCGAACGCGGTCTCGCCCGTGAAGATCTTCAGGTTGCCGAGCATGTGCGCGACGAGGAACAGCACCAGCAGGATGCCCGTCACCGCCATGACGGCCTTCAGGCCGACGTTGGAGCGGATGGGCGACCGGGACTTCGTCAGTACTACCACCCGGCCGACGCTAGGAGACCTGGGATCAGTCGTCCAATGCATCGACCTCGCAGTGTCGATAGCCATAGGCTATGCCGATGCAGCTGCACCAACTCCGGTACTTCGTCGCCGTCGCTGAACTACGACATTTCACCCAAGCCGCCGACCTCGTCGGCATCACCCAGCCGTCGCTGAGTAAGCAAATTCACGCCCTCGAGGCCGGCCTCGGCGCCCCGCTGTTCGAGCGGGTGCGGGGCCGGATCGCCCTCACCGCCGCCGGCGAGGTGCTGCTCCCGCTGGCGCGGCGCATCCTCGCCGACGTCGACACCGCCACCCGGGAGGTGCAGGAGCTGGTCGGGCTGCGGCGCGGCCGGGTCCGCCTCGGCGCGACACCGAGCCTGGCCACCTCGCTCGCCCCGCCCGTGCTGCGCCGGTTCCGCGACGCCCACCCCGCCGTCGACCTGCGGGTGGAGGAGGGCGGCTCGCAGGACCTCGTCCGCGACCTGCTGCGCGGCGACCTCGACCTCGCGCTGATCATCATGCCCGCGCAGGGCGCGGACCCCGGGCTGCACGCCGAGGAGATCCTGCGGGAGAGCCTGGTGGTGGCCTCGCTGGCCGAGGTGCCGGGCACCTCGGCCGCCGGCGAGCTGCGCGTCACCGACCTGCGCGGCCAGCCCCTGGTCATGTTCAGAGAGGGCTACGACCTGCGCGACGCCACCCTCCAGGCGTGCCGGGAGGCCGGCTTCGAGCCCACCCTGTCGGTCGACGGCGGCGAGATGGACGCCGTGCTCAGCTTCGTCGAGGCGGGGCTCGGGGTGGCGCTGGTGCCGGGCATGGTGGTGGCCCGCCGGCCCGGCGTCCGGGTGACCCGGCTGGCCCCGCCCGGGGTGCGCCGGACCATCGCCGTGGCCCAGCGCCGCGACGTGGTGCCCACCCACGCCGGCCGCGAGCTGCGCCGCATCCTGGTGGAGTACGTGCGGGAGGCGGCCGGGCGGGACGACCTGCCGCCCGGGGTGGAGCTCCGCTGAGCGCCGGGTTGCCTGGCCCGAGACCCGCCCCGGGGCGCTGACCCGGCTCAGCGGCCCTCGGCGTCGTCCATCGCCCGGTAGATCCGCTGCTCCGACACCGGGTACGGGGTGCCGAGGGCCTGGGCGAACACGTTCACCCGCAGCTCCTCGATCATCCAGCGGATCTGCCGCACCGCCGCCGACCCGCGCCGGCCCGGCGGCAGCGCGGCGATCAGGTCGGCGTACTCCTTCTGCACGGCGGCCACGCGGTCCTGCTGCTGGCGGTCCCGCTGCGGGTTGCCCGGCAGCCGGTCCAGCCGCCGCTCGATCGCGGTGAGGTAGCGCAGCAGGTCGGGCAGGCGGGAGTAGCCGGTCTCGGTGACGAACCCCTTGTGCACCAGGCCCGAGAGCTGGGCCCGGATGTCGGCCAGCGCGGCCACGACGGCCAGGTTCTGGGTCCTGCCGAGGCGCTGCTCGACGGCGTACGCGGCGGCGAGCACCTGCCGCACCTGGCCCATCACGTCCACGACGGTGTCCACCAGGTCGGCGCGGACCCGGTCCCGCAGGGCGGCGAAGCCGGCGGCGTCCCAGGCCGGGCCGCCCGCGTCGGCGATCAGCTTGTCGATCGCCGCACCGGCCGCGTCGGCGATCAACTCCTGCACGCCGCCGTGCGGGTTACGGCTCAGCGCCAGCTTAGCCTCGTTAGACAGCCGCCCCTGGAGGAACTTCGCCGGCGACGGCACGGTCAGCCGCAGCAGCCGCCGGGTGCCCGCCCAGTGCGCGGCGGCCTGCTCGGCCTCGGAGTCGAAGACCTTCACCCCGACCGTCGCCCCCTCGTCGACCAGCGCCGGGTACGCGGTGACGGCGTAGCCGGCGCGCACCTGCTCGATGGTGCGCGGAAGGTCGCCGACGTCCCACTGCGTCAGGCCCGTCCGGGCCACGTCCGGGGCGGCGGCGGCCACCACCTGGCGTACCTCCTGGCGGAGCTGGCGTTGCAGGGCCGGCAGGTCCTTGCCCTCGGCGACCGGCTTGTTCTCCTCGTCGAGCACCCGGAAGCTGACCCGCAGGTGGGCGGGGAGCTTCTCCGGCGCCCAGGCGTCCCGGGGCACGGTCACCCCGGTCATCCGGCGCAACTGCCGGGTCAGCGCGTCCAGCAGCGGCTCCTGGCCGGGGGTGATCGCCGCGAGCGCGGCCCGCGCGTAGTCGGGAACGGGGACGAAGTTGCGCCGCACCGCCTTGGGCAGCGACCGGATCAGCGCGATCACCAGCTCCTCGCGCAGCCCGGGTACCTGCCAGTCGAAGCTCTCCGCCGGCACCTGGTTGAGCAGCGGCAGCGGGATGTCCACGGTCACCCCGTCGGTGGGGGTGCCCGGGTCGAACGTGTACGTCAGTGGCAGGGTGACCCCGTCGGCCCGCCACTCGTCGGGGTAGTCGGCCCCGTCGAGCCCGCCCCGGCCGGCGTTGACCAGCAGCTCCCGGGTGAAGGTGAGCAGGTCGGGCCGCTGCCGCCGCTCCTTCTTCCACCAGGCGTCGAAGTGCCGGCCCGAGACCACGTCGGCCGGGATCCGCTCGTCGTAGAAGGCGAAGATGGTCTCGTCGTCGACGAGGATGTCCCGCCGCCGGGCCCGGTTCTCCAGCTCCTCGATCTCGGCGAGCAGCTTGCGGTTGTCCCGCCAGAACTGGTGGTGGGTGGACCAGTCGCCCTCCACCAGCGCGTGCCGGATGAACAGCTCGCGCGACAGCGCCGGGTCGATCCGCCCGAAGTTGACCTTGCGGGCGGTGACCAGCGGGACGCCGTACAGGGTGACCTTCTCGTAGGCCAGCACCGCCGCCTGCTTCTTCTCCCAGTGCGGCTCGCTGTAGCTGCGCTTGACCAGGTGTTGGGCCAGCGGCTCGACCCACTCCGGCTCGATGCGGCCGGCGACCCGCCCCCACAGCCGGGAGGTCTCCACCAGCTCGGCGGCCATCACCCAGCGCGGCGGCTTCTTGAACAGCGCCGACCCGGGGAACAGGGCGAACTTCGCCCCCCGCGCCCCGAGGTACTCGTGCTTCTGCGGGTCCTTCAGGCCGATGTGCGACAGCAGGCCCGGCAGCAGCGACTGGTGCACCTTCGGGGTGTCGATCTCCTCCGGCAGGTCCGCGCCGGCCCCGCGCCGGCCGTCACCCTTCTCCGCGGTACGCAGCACCTGGCGCACCTGGCTGACGATGTCCTGCCACTCGCGTACCCGGAGGTAGTTGAGGTATTCGGCCCGGCACATCCGGCGGAACGCGCTGGAGGACAGCTCCCGCTGCTGCTCGCGCAGGTGCCGCCACAGGTTCAGGTACGCGACGAAGTCGGACTCGGAGTCGGCGAACCTCGCGTGCGCCTGGTCGGCCTGGGCCTGTTTCTCCGCCGGCCGCTCGCGCGGATCCTGGATGGACAGCGCGGCGGCGATGACGACGACCTCGGTGGCGCAGCCGTTGCGCTCGCCCTCGATGACCATCCGGGCCAGCCGGGGGTCGACGGGGAGCTGGGCCAGCCGCCGGCCCAGCGGGGTGAGCCGCTTCGCCGGGTCGGCCTCGGCCGGGTCGAGCGCGCCCAGCTCGTGCAGCAGGTTGACCCCGTCGGCGATGTTGCGCCGGTCCGGCGGGTCGATGAACGGGAACGCCGCCACGTCGCCCAGCCCGATCGAGGTCATCTGGAGGATGACCGAGGCGAGGTTGGTGCGCAGGATCTCCGGGTCGGTGAACTCGGGGCGGGAGTCGAAGTCCCGCTCGTCGTAGAGCCGGATGCAGATGCCGTCCGAGGTGCGCCCGCAGCGGCCCTTGCGCTGGTTGGCCGACGCCTGCGACACCGGCTCGATGGGCAGCCGCTGCACCTTCAGCCGGCTGGAGTAGCGGGAGATCCGGGCGGTGCCCGGGTCCACCACGTACTTGATGCCGGGGACGGTCAGCGACGTCTCCGCGACGTTGGTGGCGAGCACCACCCGCCGCGCGGTGTGCGGGGCGAACACCCGGTGCTGCTCGGCGGCGGACAGCCGCGCGTACAGGGGCAGGATCTCGGTGCCCAGCAGCGACCGCTTGGACTGCACCAGCTTGCCCAGCGCGTCGGCCGTGTCCCGGATCTCGCGCTCGCCGGAGAGGAAGACCAGGATGTCGCCCGGGCCCTCGGCGGCCAGCTCCTCGACCGCGTCGCCGATCGCCTGGATCTGGTCGCGGACGTTCTCCTCGTCGTCGCCGGAGTCGTCGTCGGCCTCGGTGACCTCGACCAGCGGCCGGTACCGCACCTCGACCGGGTACGTCCGCCCCGACACCTCGACCACCGGCGCGGGCTTGCCGTCGGCGTCGGCGAAGTGCCTGGCGAACCGGTCCGTCTCGATCGTCGCCGAGGTGATGACCACCTTGAGATCCGGCCGGCGGGGCAGGAGCTGGCGCAGGTACCCGAGGATGAAGTCGATGTTGAGGCTGCGCTCGTGCGCCTCGTCGATGATCAGCGTGTCGTACTGGCGCAGCATCCGGTCGGTCTGCAACTCGGCGAGCAGGATGCCGTCGGTCATCAGCTTGACTAGGCTGCGGTCGCCGACCTGGTCGGTGAAGCGGACCTTGTAGCCGACCACGTCGCCCAGCTCGGTGCCCAGCTCCTCGGCGATGCGGTCGGCGACGGTGCGGGCGGCCAGCCGCCGGGGCTGGGTGTGCCCGATCAGCCCGTGCACGCCGCGCCCCAGCTCCAGGCAGATCTTGGGAAGCTGGGTGGTCTTGCCGGAGCCGGTCTCACCGGCCACGATCACCACCTGGTGGTCGCGGATCGCGGCGGCCAGGTCGTCCTTCCGCTCGCTGACCGGCAGCCCCGCCGGGTACGTGATCGGGGGCACCGCCGCCCGGCGGTCGGCGAGCCGCTGCTCGGCCCGGGCGACGTCGGCGGCGATCTCGGCGAGCGCGGCCTCGCGCCGCTGCGGGTCGCGCAGCCGGCGCACCCCGTCGAGGCGTCGCTGGAGCCGGCGCTGGTCGCGGAACATCAGGGCGGGCAGGCGGCGGTGCAGCTCGCGGGCCGTGTCGGACGCGGCGGGAGCGGTGGCTGCGCTGGGCGCGGCGGGAGCGGTGGCTGCGGTGGGCGCGGCTGGATTCTGCATGTCGTCGCCAAGGATAGGCAGCCACGTGCGGGACCGCCCCCTGGTTACCGGTCAGCGGGGCTGCCGCCCGGACGGCCGCCGTCTAGAGTTGACCGCCGACCGACGCCGACCACGGGGGCCTGGGATGAGCATGCGCGACACCGACCGGGCGCTGGTGCAGGCGGCCACGGCGGTGGCGAAGCTGCGCTGCCGCAGCGACAACCACACCGTCGCCGCCGCCGCGCGCACCGCCGCCGGCCGGGTCTTCACCGGCGTGAACGTCTACCACTCCACCGGAGGGCCGTGCGCCGAGGTGGTGGCGATCGGGGCCGCCGCCACCCAGGGCGAGACGGAGCTGGAGACCATCGTGGCGGTGGGCGATCGGGGGCGGGGCGTGATCGCGCCGTGCGGCCGGTGCCGGCAGGTGCTCCGCGACTACTTCCCGTCCGTGCGGGTCATTGTCGGCCCGGCGGACGCGCTGCGCGCCGTGCCGGTCGCCGAGCTGCTGCCCGAGGGGTACGTCTGGGCCGAACACCAGCCCGGCCCGCCCGCCACCTGACCGCTACCGACCGTTTCCTACCCCGAACGGTGGTAGCAGAGCGGTTATGGCGGTTTGGTGAGCGATGCTCGTTCTAGCCTCGCGGCATGGTGACCCGTAGACGACTCATCGCCGCTGGCGCGGCCGGCGGCGCGGCGCTGCTGCTGCCCGCCGGCCGCACCACCGCCGCCGCCCCGACCGCCCCGACCGCCCTGATCAACCCCCGTGCCGTGCCCAAGTACGTCACCCCGTTGCCCGTGCCGTCGACCATGCCCGCCTCCCGCACCGGCGGCGGCGTCGACGAGTACGTGGTCGCCGTCCGGCAGTTCCGCCAGCAGGTCCTCCCGGCCGGGCTGCCGGCGACGACGGTCTGGGGCTTCGGCTCGCCCGCCCACCCGCGCAGCTTCGCCTATCCCGGCCCCACCATCGCCGCCACCGTCGGCCGCCCGGTCCGGGTGACCTGGTGCAACCAGCTCGTCGACGAGCGGGGCCGCTACCTGCCACACCTGCTGCCGGTCGACCCGACGCTGCACTGGGCCAACCCGACCGGCGGCGTCGACGGCCGGGACCACCGGCCGCACTTCACCAGCACCCCCGGCCCGTACCGGGGGCCCGTCCCGACCGTCATGCACGTGCACGGAGGGCACAACCGGCAGGAGAGCGACGGGCACCCCGAGGCGTGGTATCTCCCCGTGGCCCGGGACCTGCCCGCCGGGTGCGCCGACGGCGGCTCGGCCTACGACGAGTTCCGGGACCTGGCAGCCGAGCGGACCGGCGTCCGCTGCGCCCCCGGCACGGCCAGCATGGAATACGCCAACGACCAGCTCCCGACGACCCTCTGGTACCACGACCACACCCTGGGCATGACCCGGGTGAACCTCTACGCCGGGCTGGCCGGCTTCTACCGGCTGAGCGGCGGCCCCGCCGACCTGCCGCCCGGGGCGCTGCCCGGCTCGCTGCCGGAGCAGGCGTCGTACGACCTGCCGCTGCTGATCCAGGACCGCACCTTCCGCCCCGACGGCTCGCTCTGGTATCCCGGCAGCCGCGCAGACTTCGACGACTACTCCGGCCCGTACCTGCCGGGGGGCGACGTGCCGCCGATCTGGAACCCCGAGTTCCTCGCCGCCACCATGGTGGTCAACGGCGCGACCTGGCCGGTGCTGCAAGTGCGGCGGCGGCGCTACCGCTTCCGGCTGCTCAACGGCTGCAACTCGCGGTTCCTGATGCTCTCGGTCACCGCCCACCCGACCCGCCGCCCGGCCCGGCCTGCCCTGCCGCTGTGGCAGGTCGGCAGCGACGGCGGCTTCCTGCCGGCGCCCGTGCCGTCGCCGCGCATCGCGCTCGGCAACGGCCAGCGGGCCGACGTGGTGGTCGACTTCACCGACGTGCCGGCCGGCACCGAGCTGTATCTGGTCAACGAGGGCCCGGACGAGCCGTTCGGCGGCGGCGAGCCGGGCACCGACTTCCCCCCGGCCGACCCGGCGACGACCGGGCAGGTGCTCAAGTTCGTCGTGGGCGACGGGGCCGGCGTCGACGAGAGCGTGCCGCCCGGGCAGTTGTCCCTGCCGGCGTGCGCGTCGCTGCCCCCCGCCTCGGTGGTGCGGCGGCTCTCGCTCAACGAACACGAGGCCAGCGCGGGCCCGACGCGGGCCCTGCTCGGCGTCGTCGCCGAGGACGGCCGGCCGGTGCCGTTGAGCTGGGACGCGCCGGTGACCGAGACGCCCGCGCTCGGCGTCACCGAGGAGTGGGAGCTGCGCAACTGCACCGGGGACGTCCACCCGATCCACGTGCACCAGGTGCAGTTCCAGGTGCTCGGCCGGGGCCGGGCCGGCGACGAGCGGCCGGGCCCGGCCGAGCACGGCTTCCACGACACCGTGGTCACCTACCCCGGGGAGCTGACCCGGATCGCGGTCCGCTTCGACCTGCCGGGGCGCTTTGTCTGGCACTGCCACCTGCTGGAGCACGAGGACAACGAGATGATGCGCCCGATCGACGTCGCGCCGCGCGGGGCCGCCGAGGGCGGGGACGGTTCCTCCCGGCGCGCGCCGACCACGCGCTGACCGGTCCGCCTCCCGCCGGCGCGGCTGCCCGGCGGGTCAGGCCCGCGCCCGGAACGGGGCCAGCGTGGCCCGGATCGTCTCGGCGACGCCCCAGTCGTCGTCGAACTGGGCCAGCACCGCCAGGTGTTGTCGTAGCTGGACGATGGGCATGCGGGCCGGCCAGTCGTCGTCGAGGCCGGTCAGCTCGGCGTAGACGTCGAAGAACCGGCGTGACTCCGGCGGCGGCGCCGTGATCCAGAGATGGGCCAGATCCACCTCCGCCCACGTGTACGACACCGCCGGGTCGATCAGCGCCGCCCGCCCGTCAACGGTCGCCAGCACGTTCTGGGCCCACAGGTCGCCGTGCGTCAGGCAGGCCGGCCGGTCCGGCAGCAGCTCGGGCAGCCGGTCGCACAGCCGTTCCAGCGCGGCCCGGTCGGCGGGCCCGAGCGCCGCCCCGACGCGGGGCTCGGGGAGCCAACGGAGCAGCCGGCGCTCGGCGAAGAAGGCGAAGCCGTCGTCGGCCCACGTGTTGAGCTGCGGGCGGCGGCCCAGCCAGTTGTCGCGGTGCCACCCGAAGCGGGGGTGGACGGTGCTGGTGTGCAGGTGGGCGAGCGCGTGGGCGAACTGCTCCCAGAAAGCCTCGCTGCGCGGTCGCGGCCGCAGCAGCGACAGCACGAGCAGCTCCTGGTTGGCCAGGATCACCTCGGGTGTCGCCAGGCCGCCGAGCTCCCGCAGGGCCGCCAGCCCTTCGGCCTCCGCGACGAACGCGTCACCGGCGTCGCCCGGCGCGTCGGCGAAGCCCTTGACGAAGACCGGCGGCGCGTCCTCGCGGTGGGCGATCCCGGCGAGGGCGGCAAGCCCACCGCTCACCGCCGCGACGCTGACGACATCGCGGATCCCGGCCCGGGACAACCGTTCCGCCAGCAGCTCGGCCGGGGGCATCGGCAGCGCTCTCCTCCGGTCGCGGCGCACACGGGATCTTCGGACCGAAGGTGACCATTCCAGCGCGCCGGCCCTCGCGCAAGACCGCCGCGATGGCGTGCGCGCAGGAGGGGCGGCCCTCGGCGGGGCGGCGCCTGCCCTGCACGGCCGCCCTGCTCAGCGGGGGTGGCGACGGATCCGGATCGACGAGCGCCGGTTAGGGCCACCCGCCCCCTTCGGTTAAGGTAAGGCGTACCTAAGTCGAGGGAGATTCGTGACCACCGTCGCCGCGCGGCCGATCCGGGCCGGCACACCGACGACCCGGGGCCTGGGCCGCCGGGCGGCCGTCACCCTCGGCGCGGCGGCCGTGCTCGCCCTCGCCGTGCTCGCCAGCTTCGCCCTCGGCAGCCGCCCGCTCGCCCCCGGCGCGGTCTGGCACGCCCTGGTCGCCCCCGACGGCGGCGACGCCACCACCATCGTCCGCGAGCTGCGACTGCCCCGCACCGCCCTCGGCCTGCTCGTCGGGCTCGCGCTCGCCGTGGCCGGGGTGCTGTTCCAGGCGCTGACCCGCAACCCGCTCGCCGAGCCGCGCATCCTCGGCATCAGCGCGGGCGCGTCGTGCGGCGTGGTCCTCGCCATCGCCGTCTTCGGCGTGGGCACCCTCGCCGGGTACGTCTGGTTCGGCATCGCCGGGGCGCTCCTGGCCGGCCTGGCCGTCTTCGCCGTCGCCAACCGGGCCCGCGACGGCGCGTCGCCGGTCACCCTCGCGCTGACCGGCGCGGCGCTCGACGCCAGTCTCGGGGCCCTCGTGTACGCGCTGCTCAGCATCGACGCCCGCACCTTCGAGGAGTACCGGTTCTGGGTCGTCGGCGGGCTGACCGGCCGGGGCGTCGGCGTCGCCGGGCAGGTGCTGCCGTTCGTCCTCGCCGGGCTGCTGCTGGCCGCCCTGGTCGCCCGGGGCCTCGACGCGCTCGCCCTCGGCGACGACGTGGCCCGGGGCCTGGGCCACCGGGTGGGGCTGGTCCGCCTCGGCGGCGGCGCGGCCGGGGTGCTGCTCACCGGCGCGGCCGTGGCGGCGGCCGGGCCGATCGCGTTCGTCGGGTTGGCCGTGCCGCACCTGGCCCGCGCGCTGGTCGGCGCGGACCATCGGTGGACCCTCGCCGTCGCCGCGCTGCTCGGGCCGGCCCTGCTGCTGGGCGCCGACGTGGCGGGCCGGCTCGTCGCCCCGCCCGGCGAGGTGCCCGCCGGGGTGGTGACCGCGCTGGTCGGCGCGCCCCTGCTGGCCTTCCTGGTGCGCCGCGCCAAGGTGGTGACCGCGTGAGCGCCCTCGCCCCCGCCGGTGGACGTGCCGCCCCGGCCGGCCGGTCGCTGCTGCGGCTCGGCCCGCTGCGGGTGCCGGTGCGCCGCCGCCCCGTGCTGGTCGCCGCCGCGCTGGCCGGGCTGCTCGTCGCCGCCGGGCTGCTCAGCCTCTCCCTCGGCACCCCGTACGTCGCCACGCCCGACGTGCTGCGCGCGCTCGCCGGCGCGGGCACCCCGTACGACCTGGTGGTGCTCGACCTGCGGCTGCCCCGGCTGGTGCTCGCGGCGGTGGCCGGGGCGGCGTTCGGCGTCGCCGGCACGCTGATCCAGAGCGTGGCCCGCAACCCGCTGGCCAGCCCCGACGTCATCGGCATCACCCAGGGCGCGGGGCTCGCCGCGACGGTGGCCCTCACCAGCGGGGCCGCCGCCGTGCTGGTCGCCCCGGCGGCGCTGCTCGGCGGCCTGGCCGCCGCCGTCGCGGTGTTCGCCCTCGGCGCGCGGCACGGGCTGGCCGCCCAGCGGTTCGTCCTCGCCGGGGTGGCGGTCGCCTTCGGCCTGCGGGCGCTCATCGAGGTGGTCCTGCTGACCGCCGACCCGATCGACGGGCTGCGCGCCCAGATCTGGCTGCTCGGCACCCTCGCCGGCAAGGGCTGGACCGAGGCGGCCTGGATCGCCGCGACCCTGCTGGCGCTGCTGCCGGTGCTGCTGTGGGCCGGCTGGGCACTGGACAGCACCGCTTTGGACGACGACACGGCCCGGGGGATCGGGGTCCGCCCGGTGGCCCGCCGGGTCACGCTGGCCGGCACCGGCGTGCTCGCCGCCGCGATGGTCACCGCGCAGGTCGGCGCCGTCGACTTCGTCGCCCTCGTCGCCCCGCAACTGGCCCGCCGGCTGGTGCGGGCCGAGCGGCCCCCGCTGCTGTGCTCCGCCCTGCTCGGGGCGCTGCTGCTGGTCCTCGCCGACCTCGCCGGCCGCCGGCTGTTCGCGCCCACCCAGCTTCCGGCGGGCGTGCTGACCGCCGCGATCGGCGGACCATACCTGATGTTCCTGCTGCTGCGCGGCCGGCGGAGGGCGTCGTGACGACCCCCGCGCCCACCCCACCGCACGCCCTCCCCGGCGCGCCGGAGGGCGCCGCCGCGCCCGCCGACCCCTCCCGAGGAGCCGCGATGCTCTCCACCCGCGACCTGGTCGTCGGCTACGACGAGCGGACCGTCCTGGACGGCCTCGACGTGACGCTGCCCGCCGGCGCGTTCACCGTCATCGTCGGGCCGAACGCCTGCGGCAAGTCCACCCTGCTGCGCACCATGGCCCGGCTGCTGACCCCACGCCGGGGCGCCGTGCTGCTCGACGGCGCCGCCATCCGGGACCTGCCGACCCGGGAGGTCGCCCGGCGGCTCGCGGTCCTGCCGCAGAGCCCGCTGGTGCCCGAGGGGGTGACGGTCGCCGACCTGGTCGGCCGGGGCCGGCAGCCGTACCAGCGGTGGTGGCGGCAGTGGTCGGCGGCCGACAGCGCCGCCGTCGACGAGGCGATGGCCCTCGCCGACGTGGCCGGCCTCGCCGACCGCCCGGTGGACACCCTCTCCGGCGGCCAGCGGCAGCGGGTCTGGATCGCCATGACCCTCGCCCAGGACACCGAGGCGCTGCTGCTGGACGAGCCGACCACCTTCCTCGACCTGGCCCACCAGGTGGAGGTGCTGGACCTGCTGCACCGCCTGCGCGCCGAACGGGGCCGCACCGTCGTCGCCGTGCTGCACGACCTCAACCAGGCCGCCCGGTACGCCGACCACCTCGTGGCCATGCGCGCCGGGGCGGTGGTCGCCGCAGGCCCACCCCGGGAGGTCCTCACCGCCGCGCTGGTCCGCGACGTCTTCGGGCTCGACTGCGTGGTGGTGCCCTGCCCGGTCAGCGGCGCGCCCCTGGTCGTGCCCGCCCTCACCACCCCCTCTCCGGCCGCCGCCTTCTCTGCCTCCTCTGCTGCCGCTGCCTCCTCGGCTGCGGCTGCCTCTGCCGCCGGCCCGTCCGCCGGCTGAACCCCTCGAAAGGAACCCCACCATGCGTCGTCTCGCCGCCGTGCTCACCGCAGCCGTCGCCCTCGGCGTCGGACTCACCGCCTGCGGTGAGAGCGACCCCGTCGCCGACACCGCCACCGGTCAGACCCGGGAGATCACCCACGCCATGGGCACGACCAAGGTGCCCGCCGAGCCGAAGCGGGTCGTCGTCCTCGACACCGACAAGATCGACACAGCGCTCTCGCTCGGGGTCACACCCGTCGGCGCTGCCACCGCCGGCGAGGCGCGGAGCTGGCCCACCTACTTCGGCGAGGACAAGCTGGCCGGCATCAAGGAGGTCGGGGTGCTCACCGAGCCCGACCTGGAGGCGATCAACGCCCTCAAGCCCGACCTGATCCTCGGCAGCAAGTTCCGCCAGGAGAAGTTCTACGACGAGCTGGCCGCCATCGCGCCGACCGTGTTCACCGAGCAGGTGGGCATCACCTGGAAGGAGAACTTCCTCCTCGACGGCCAGGCCCTGGGCAAGGAGCAGCAGGCCAAGGACCTGCTGGCCGCCTACGAGAAGCGGGCCAAGGACTTCGGCGCGAAGCTCGGCGACGCCGCCGACCGCACCGTCTCCATCGTGCGCTTCATCCCCGGCGCGATCCGGGTGTACGGGCCGGACTCCTTCTCCGGCATCGTCGTCGGCGACACCGGCCTCGGCCGCCCCGAGCGGCAGCAGCTCGCCGGCAAGGAGGACAAGCGGTTCGACCTGGTCAGCGCCGAGCGGGTCAACGAGGTCGACGCCGACGTCATCTTCGTGACCGCGTACGGCGAGAAGGCCGCCGCCGAGCAGGCCACCGTCACCGGCGGCACCCTGTGGAAGGGGCTGTCGGCGGTCAAGGCGGGCCGGGCGCACGTGGTCTCCGACGAGACCTGGATGACCGGGATCGGCGTCGGCGCCGCCAACAAGATCATCGACGACCTGGAGAAGCACATCCCGGCAGCCTGAGCCGCCCCCCGGCCCCGCTCTCCGCTCCCGCCCCCGCTCCGCCCCGCTTCGCCCCCGCCCCCGCTCCCGCTCCGCTCCCGCTCCGCTTCGCGCAAGATCGTGCTCAATGCAGGAAAGAGTGGCCTCCAACGCGAGCTGGGGATTTAACGCTGGGGTTGGGGTAGTGCCGGTGGTTGGTGGTTGGTTCGGTGT